>NZ_CEZBFX010000106.1:0-18189 GCF_982964205.1 Roseofilum sp.
TCAACGTCACGGCTTCTCCCCCTCTATCTTCCACTGCTATGTAAATGGGCAAGGCCTGTTCGTAATACTTTATCGCCTCTTGCACTTCTCCGATGCTGTAGTAAACTGTTCCCAAATTAGTCAACGTCACGGCTTCTCCCCCTCGGTCTTCCACTGCTCGGTGAAGGGATAAGGCTTGTTCGTAATAGGCGATCGCTCGTTGCGGTTGACCAATGCTGTGGTGAACTAACCCCAAGTTATTCAACGTCGTCGCTTCTCCTGATCCGTCTTCTACTGTTCGGTAAAGGGGTAGGGCTTGTTCGTCGGCTTCTATGGCAACTTTAGGTTTTCCTAATATCATAGGAATTACGACCAATAAATAACCATGCAACGGCTTCAACTTCTGTAATTTCTAATGCTTGCGAAATGGCTAAAACTTGCTGCCAAACTTCTATAGCTTCTTGTGATTTTCCTCGTTGTTGCAGTTGAATTGCTTGATCCGTTAACTGTTGTATGGCTACCCAAATTTCCTCCGCCGAAGGTTGCTGACTTTGCGCCCAACTGGGTTGCTCTGCCACCGTCACCATTACCGGAGTCATCCACACTCCCAGCGCTACCAGAGTTCCGACGATTCTCATATCAATGAACAATGAACAATGAACAGCGATCGCTCGTTTCTATTGTATCGAAAATTTCTCTGGCGGGGATGTTGTGGGTCATGGCCAGGGGAACGGAGTGTAGGGAAGCTATCTCATATTACCGCAGGGGGCTGAGATTGCTTTATTCCGCTTCGCTTCATTCGCAATGACTTGATCTGTCATTGCGAGCGGAACGGAGTGTAGCGAAGCCATCTCAATAAGTCTCCAAGAGTATGAGATGGCTTCACTTCGTTCGCCATGACATTGGGGAACACAGGGTGCGAGAAGTGCAAAGAAACCGGGTTTCTCGCTCCTCTCCATCGCAGGGTGCATCTGTGGGAAGAAACCCGGTTTCTAACAGCCGCAAGAAGCACAGAGTACGAATCAGTTCTTGTGCTGATTTTTTCATCCTTCAGATCTCCATGTTCCGAATCCGAATTGTGGTAGGAGCGATTACAGTAAAAGCACCAGGGAGTCGATCCGCGTATTGAGCGATTGCATTCGCAATTATCGTTACCTTACTCTCATTCGATAATCCGAGCAACCGAATTAAGATTACCCCAGATGTAACACGCCCTAAACGGAAAACTAGCTCCCCAAAATCCTTATCTCCAGTTAATAACAGAGCATTTTCTTGGTTAGCTAAATCAAGTACTTTATCATCAGAAATTCCTGGCTCCATTTCGACAACATACCAAACTCTATGACCATCTTTTCTCAGGCGATCGACAATGAGTTCATTAATATTTTCATCTGCTAACAATTTCACGAAGCTACATCCAAAACTGGATACACCACATCCGCTTTTAAGGCTTCAGCAGCAAAGGCAAGGGCGGCGAGGATAGACTGGCGATCGAGTCTAGGATAAGCTTGCAAGAGTTGCTCCTGAGTTTCGCCAGCAGCAAGACTTTCTAGAATCAGTTCAACGGTAATTCGAGTTCCCCAAATCGTGGGTTTTCCCATCATAATTTGAGGATCGGAAACAATGAGTTTTTGGTATTCCTGCATCATGTACAAGCAATCCATAATGGTCACATCTATTATATCGTAGTGCCATGACACAGCATCATCTTGATATTGCCAGAAGTACAAAGAAACCGGGTTTGTAGCTCTTCATCTTTTCTCGCGATCGCATCGATCTTGACAGAAAACCTAAGACCAAATGCGTTCCATTGAAAGCGTAAACCCAGGCAAAACCGCTTCTCCCGATAAAGCGATCGCATTTTCCACCCCTTCCACCACTTGATTCGCCCGATAAATTTCCACTCGCTTATTCTTCGGATCGATCAGCCATCCCAACTGAGTACCATTATCGATATATTCCTGCATCTTAGTCCGCAGATCTTTAAGGCTATCTGTCTTAGAACGTAGCTCCACAACAAAGTCAGGACATAGAGGAATAAAGCCTTCCCTCTGTTCGGGTGTTAGCGCTTCCCATTTATCTTTCCTTACAAAAGACGCATCCGGCGATCGGTTGGCTCCATTGGGCAGCTCAAATCCAGTTGATGAGTCAAAATATTCCCCTAACTTCTGATTTGCTTCACCCCAAATACCGAGCTGAGTGCCGATTTTCGCATTTCGTTTACCGGTTTCGCCACCTGTGGGTGGATTGACAATCAGTTCTCCTGTAGCAGTGCGTTCAAGTCTGAGATCGCGATTTACCCTAACCAATGCCACAAACTGTTCCCGTGTCACCTGGAGCAGTAGCTGGTGAGGTAATTGGAGTAGAAGCGGTTTAGGTTGGGGAGGAGCCTGTACCATCAGAATTCACCTTATATCAATTAACAATTAAAGTATCGGGTGAGGTGGGCAGGGTCTGCTTGTAAAATTTGAATGATGTCGTTTATCCTCCTGCCCACCCTACCCCACTCCCTCATTCCCCTATTCCCTATTCCCTATTCCCCATTCCCTAATCTAAAACTCTCCAGCGCCCCAACCTTCAACTTCTTGAGCCGCACGAATCAGAAAAGCCGATAAATTTTCCAGTTCTTCAGAAGACATCCACTCTGGACTCACTTCACGGCAGGCATATTTTTGATAGTCCCCTTTTTGTTTTAAGGGAGCGCGTAGATAACCCACCATGTTATTGATGTTATCCAAGGGAGGAGTAGAATTGTGCAGAGACTCTAAAGACAAGGACTCATAGTCACTCAGCAAGGTGGTGCCCCCTAAATGACAATTTTCACAATTTTTGTTAAACAGAGTTTTCCCTTCCGATAACTGATCTGGGGTCACCGTTTGCGTATTACCTGCCGTATCTAAGGGAATTTCTACCGGATCGAAGGCTTTTAGGAAACGGATGACATAGCGATCTGAAGCCAAAGCTGAAGGGGTGGCTAGAGTCCAGAGTAAACCGATGGTTAAGGCGATCGCCACCACTGGACGCAGCCAACACCTCCATTGTCGCCCACTCTCAGCCAAAAAAACGTTTAAACCCAATTTGAATCGAGGGAAATTAATCATGAACTTTAGATAAATCAACATTAAGAGCAGCAGTACTCAAGACTGCTGCTATTGAACTGGAAAAAGTGCCACTCCTACCCCCAGGAGTCGGAGCGCCTCTTTTGAGAATTAACGAGTATTTTTACCCGCTCCCCACTGATTCGGACGCACATTCATTTCCACCAGAATATAAGAGCCGATCGCTTTTAAATCGTCATCACTCAGGTTTCTCATTTCTGGGAAAATATCCGCACTCCGAGTACTCGGATGGAGTTCATAAATTTCAATCTCTCCATCATAGGTGGTGGGATTCTGCATATAGTCAACTAAAGCCGCTAGATTATCACGGGGGGGTTCTGCTCCAGCCATAGCCTCAATACCCAATCCCACATTCGGGTTGGTTTTGGTCATCCCTGTTCCATGACACTGGGAACAAGTATCCACAAACAGTCTCTTCCCTAACACATACTCATCTTGAGTAATTGTTGTGGTCTCACCTGCTTGATTCACGGGAATAGTGCGGTTCTTTTCCGAAATATTGGCAGCCGTCGCACTCCCGACAACAACGTTCAGGGCCAGAAATACAGTGGCTAATATCAGCACAATGTATCGTTTCAGCATGGTTCTCCCTCAAAGACTATGACATTTTGTTATTGGAATTTTCAACACTTTGGCCTACCCAAGACCCATGAGGAGTTAAAATACCTACTGGACTTGGGATTGTTACCCTCTATGTCGATCTTCATTTTGACATCCTCACCGCCCTGGAAGGACGGTGATTCCCAAACCTCACGATTTGGGTTCCTGCTTCTGTCCCTTGCGGGTTTTTCGCAACAGCGTTCTAGGGCACAATGCCTTTCGAGTCTGACATTCGCTCCACAGGCTGAAACGGTGTGTCTCACCGCTAAAAGCACAATATGAATATCATGCCACTGCGGGGTCTTTAGACCAACTCTCCGGTCAGATTTTCACCAACATTAAACGAAAATAGGTTGATGCATAGTCTAGGCATTTTGTCAATAGGCAGAGAATAGGCAGTAGGAGTGAAAAATAGGCAAGCTCCTACTCAGGGTTTGAGCCTTTGATCGTGTGGTTTTTCCTATTTCCTATTCCCGACTGCCGACTCTCCACTGTCTTATACACTGGAACAAACTGAGTGTGGGATTAGAACAAAGATGAGTAATGGGTTTGTGGCATCTGATTATCCGAATCTGTCAGTGCTAGAAAAGGCGAATTTAAGTCATGCTGTGAATTATAGTCACCTAGGATCGATCGCCCAAATTTGGCCGATCGCCGCCCAAAAGTTTGGCGATATTGTCGCGCTCGAAGATATCCATAGCCAACAGAAGGTCAGCCTAACCTATAGCCAGATGTACGAGCAAATGCAACAGGTGGCGATCGCTCTGCAACAAATAGGTGTTAATCCTGGCGATCGCATTGCCCTGTTTGCCGATAATAGCCCCCGATGGTTTGTCGTTGACCAAGGGATTATGATGGCTGGAGCCGCCAATGCGGTGCGAAGTTCCCAAGCAGATATCGACGAATTGCTCTATATCCTCCAAGATAGCGGCAGCAGTTTTCTGATTGTGGAAAATCTCAAAACCCTGGATAAACTGGCTCCTCGCTTAAACTCGATTACTCTACAAGCGATTATCCTCCTTAGTGATGAAGACCCACCCATTTCTTCTGGTGAGGCTCCTCTATATCTTAATTTTGGGCAATTATGCGACCGTGCCCAGGGACAATCCTATCAACCAGTAGAACACAACCCCAAGCAGTTAGCGACGCTCATTTATACGTCTGGAACTACGGGAAAACCCAAGGGTGCGATGCTCTCCCATCGTAATTTGCTCTATCAAGTCAGTACTTTGGCAGTTGTGGTGGCTCCCGATCCGGGCGATCGCATTTTAAGCATTCTTCCCTCTTGGCATGTGTACGAGCGCACGATCGAGTACTATCTGCTCTCCCAAGGTTGTTCCCAGAGATACACCAATATCCGCAACTTCAAACAAGACCTAAAAAACTATAAACCCCATTACATGGTAGGTGTGCCTCGGTTGTGGGAATCTATTTATGAAGGTATTCAGAAAGAATTTCGGGAACAGCCCCAAAGTCGGCAAAAATTAATCCAAACCTTTCTCGGATTTTCGGAAGACTATGTTTCGGCCAAACGGATTAAGGAACAACTAGAGTTAGAGAATCTCAACCCATCTGCTTCAGAACGTACCTCAGCTACCATTAAGGCGGCGCTACTGGCTCCTTTACATTATTTAGGCGATCGCCTGATTTATCAAAAAGTTCGCCAAGCCACAGGTGGACAGATGAAACAAGTCATTAGTGGAGGAGGTTCCTTAGCCAAGCATATTGATAAGTTCTTTGAAATGATTAACTTTGAGATTTTAGTTGGCTATGGTTTAACCGAAACGGCTCCAGTACTCACCGCTCGGCGCTGCGATCGCAATTTACGCGGATCGTCCGGTACACCCCTACCCGGCACTGAAGTGCGAATTATCGAGCCAAACACACGCCAACCCCTGCCCCAAGGCGATCGGGGATTGATTGTGGCTAGAGGCCCCCAAATTATGCAAGGCTATTATGGGAATATTCAAGCCACGGCTAAGGCCATTGACTCTGACGGATGGTTTGATACCGGAGATTTAGGCTTCCTCACCCCAGAGGGACAACTGGTGATTACCGGAAGAGCTAAAGATACCATTGTTTTAACCAATGGGGAAAATATCGAACCCCAACCCATTGAAGATGCTTGTACCCGCAGTCCGTATATCGATCAAATGATGCTTGTGGGGCAAGATCGGCGATCGCTCGGAGCCTTAATTGTGCCCAATGTCGAAGCCCTAGAGACCTGGGTCAAACACCATCATCCTGGCGATCGGGCAATTGCCCAAACCCTTGAGGATAGTACCTTGCAGCTCAACTTCGATCATGAAGCCATTCAAGAGCTGTTCCGAGCCGAACTCAACCGGGAAGTCAAAAATCGCCCAGGGTATCGCCCCGATGACCGTATTGGCCCCTTCCGTTTGATTACTGAACCCTTCTCCATTAACAATGGCATGATGACCCAAACCTTGAAAATCAAACGTCCCATTGTGAGAGAACAGTATCGCGATATGATTAACGGGATGTTCACTTAATCATCTTCAGAAACAGGATCGCCTGTTTTGACCCTCAATTGCACTGGACTTACACAGCGTGAATTTGCTAAACATGGATACCCAAAACCTGCTGCTCAAACGACCCGTTCGGATTAAAGTCATTGTGACTTCTCGATGGAAGGAAGAAGTTCAAGAACAACTCCAAAATCAACTCAACCAAATGGATACACAAATTCAACAGGTAGAGATGCAGGGCCAGAGCATGATTACCAATATGCAAACCCAAAATCCCCAACAGGTTACCCAGATTCAAGCCCAGTTGAATCAGAAGAAAAACGAGTTGCTGCAACAAAAAAATCAACTTCTAAACCAACTGAATCAGGTACAAACCCTAGAGTTAGATAAGGAAGTCGATCAAGGTCAAATGGATAGCTTCTTTACCATTACCCCAGGAGAAAACTTGATCCAGAAAATGCAGGTGGAAATTGTCCTCCGAGATGGGGTGGTCGAAGAAATTCGAGGTCAGATTTAGCCGAAATATAGACTTCTGGAAGAAGTCAGGCAAAAGGCAAAAAGCAAAAGGAAATAGGGAGCCACTGGTTTTTCCTATTCCCTATTACCCAATTAAATTTTAAGGATAACAGTGCCATGATTCATGAAGTGTTCATGCCTGCCCTCAGTTCTACCATGACTGAAGGCAAAATTGTTTCTTGGGAAAAGTCCCTAGGGGACAAAATTGAGAAAGGAGAAACCGTCGTTATTGTCGAGTCCGATAAGGCAGACATGGATGTGGAATCCTTTTATGAAGGCTATCTCGCCACCATTATTGTAGATGCAGGTGGGGTTGCACCGGTAGGAGAAGCGATCGCCTTCATTGCCGAAACCGAAGCTGAAATTGAAACCGCTAAACAACAAGCCAAAAGCGCTCCCGCCGCTACCCCAGCCCCAGCCCCTGCGCCAGCTCCTGTTGCTGCCGCACCCGCTCCTGTTGCCGCAACAGCTCGCAGCAATGGCCGTACCATTGCTTCTCCTCGCGCCCGGAAATTGGCTAAAGACTTAAAGGTGGATTTAGCGACTTTAGTCGGAAGTGGCCCCCATGGACGCATCGTAGCCCAAGATGTCGAAAGTGCGGCTGGTGTGGCCCCCAGTGTAGCGCCGATCGCTGCTCCTGCCCCTGTTGCCGCTCCCAAACCTGTGGCTGCTCCAGCTCCAGTTCCGAAACCCGCAGTTACCCCCGGTCAGGTGGTACGCTTCAATACGTTGCAACAGGCTGTTGTCCGCAACATGGTGGCGAGTTTAGCAGTGCCCACGTTCCATGTTGCTTACAGCATTACCACTGATAACCTGGATCGGCTCTATAAACAGATTAAGTCTAAGGGCGTTACCATGACCGCTCTGCTAGCTAAAGCAGTGGCTGTGGTTCTGGCTAAACATCCCATCGTTAATGCCGGTTATACCGAAGAAGGCATCCAATATCCCTCCAATATTAATGTAGCGATCGCGGTTGCCATGGATGATGGCGGCTTAATTACTCCAGTACTACAAAATGCCGATCGACTCGATATTTATTCCCTCTCGCGCACCTGGAAAGATTTAGTCGCTCGTTCTCGCTCCAAGCAGTTACAACCAGTAGAATACAATAGTGGAACCTTCACCCTCTCCAATTTGGGAATGTTTGGTGTAGATCAATTTGACGCTATTTTACCCCCAGGTCAAGGTTCAATTCTTGCCATTGGTGCCTCTAAACCCCAAGTGGTAGCCATGGACAATGGTTTAATGGGTGTGCGCCGACAAATGACAGTGAATATTACCTGCGATCATCGTATTATCTACGGTGCAGATGCAGCCGCATTCCTTAAAGATTTAGCCGATTTAATTGAAAATAATCCCGAATCTTTAACCCTGTAGGAGGGCGATTCCCTCTAGATCGCGAGGGAATGTCTACACCTAGAATAACTCGACCTTATCCCCCATCCCTGCATAGCCCTCTGCCATAGGATTAACGTACTATGCCAGAGGGTTATCGTATCTTACGAGCTATCATGCAACTTCAACTTAAACCGTCTTCAATTCAATTATCTCCCTTGCCCATCAACCGTCCGTTGTTGATGATTGGCCATGGGAGCCGAGATCGCGAGGGGCGAGAGGCATTTATCGATTTTGCGGCTGCCTATGAAGCTCTAGACCCTTCTCGACCCGTAATTCCTTGTTTTTTGGAGTTAACAGAACCCACCATTCTAGAAGGCGTTAAACGCTGTGTAGAGCAAGGGTATACGGAAGTGTCTGCGCTGCCGATTTTGTTATTTGCTGCCCGCCATAATAAATTTGATGTCACCAATGCCTTGGATGCAGCCCGGTTAGAGTATCCGCACGTGACATTTCACTATGGTCGGCATTTTGGGATTACGCCCAGTATTTTAGAGTTATGGGGCGATCGCCTAACTGCCCTGGATACCCCAGAGTATCCCCGCGCTGACACCGTACTCCTCTTTGTGGGGCGCGGATCGAGCGATCCAGATGCCAATGGAGATGTTTATAAGTTAGCCCGTATGGTGTGGGAAGGAAGCGGTTATCAAACCGTCGAAACCTGTTTCATCGGTATTACCCATCCTCGCCTAGAAGAAGGGTTTCGTCGCGCTCGCCTCTATCAGCCGAAGCGAATTATCGTGTTACCCTATTTCTTATTCACTGGGGTATTGGTGAAGAAAATTGCCGATATCACTGCCGAGCAACAGGAACAGTTTCCAGAGATTAACCATGTGTGCTTATCTGAGATGGGAATCGATCCTCATTTAATGCATCTGGTGCGCGATCGCGAAATTGAAACCCAATTGGGACAAGTACAGATGAACTGTGAGTTATGCAAATTCCGGTTAGCTGCTCTCGGTGATGGCGATCATTCCCACGATCGCAGCCATCATCACCATCATCACGATCATCCCCCAGTCGATCCCTATGCCGATCCTCAAGCCTATCATCAACGGATTTGGCAAGTACCATGAGTGAATCAAAAACCTTTCAAGTCGGCGATCGTGTGCGCGTGATTGCCCTTCCGCCCTACGTCAAAACCGCCGAACCCATGCCCATGCTTCGCCCTCCCGATGTCGTTCAACTCGGTGAAGAAGGCACAATTCTTGACTGTCGTCCCGGAGGCTATTGGGGCGTTCGCTTTGCTGGAGGGGCATTTCTGATGGATAGCCAATACATCGAAGTCATTTCCTGACGGAGATAGGGAGATGGGGAAGACGCTGGGACACGGAGATGCGGAAACCTCTTTCCTAATTCCCCATTCCCCATTCCCTATTCCCCATTCCCCATTCCCCATTCCCCATTCCCCATTCCCCATTCCCTATTCCCAAAATTTTTTCCCCATCTCCTTGACAAACCCCAAAATTCATGTAATTATAGATATTGGCTTGATTAAGGGACTGTAGTTCAATTGGTTAGAGCACCGCCCTGTCACGGCGGAAGTTGCGGGTTCGAGCCCCGTCAGTCCCGTTAACCCCTCTGAATAGAAAAACGTTTCTCCTAGACTCACTGCCCGGCAAAACGTCTAGGAGTTTTTAGTATTAAACAGCCGATAGGGTGGGCAGGATATCGTTGGTAGAATTTGAATCATATTGCAACCTTCTCCTGCCCATTCCCTATTCTCTAATTCCCTATTCCCTCACCCATCGTTACCCCTGGACAAGAAACCTTCGTTCCTCCCAACCCACAATAGCCACCAGGATTTTTAGCTAGATACTGTTGGTGATAGTCTTCAGCATAATAAAACTCAGGCGCGTCAAGAATTTCCGTCGTAATTTCGTTATATCCAGCTTTCTTAAGCGCCTCTTGGTAGACTTGGCGGGATTTTTCAGCCCGTTCTTTCTGAGCTTCAGAATAGACATAAATCCCAGAACGGTATTGGGTTCCCACGTCATTCCCTTGGCGCATTCCTTGGGTAGGATCGTGGCTTTCCCAGAAGACTTTGAGGAGACTTTCATAACTAATTTGCTGGGGGTCAAAAACCACTAGCACGACTTCGTTATGACCCGTTTTACCCGTACACACTTCATGGTAGTTGGGATTGGGGGTATATCCACCTGCATAACCCACAGCAGTGCTAAAGACTCCTGGTTGTTTCCAGAAACAGCGTTCTGCTCCCCAAAAACAGCCTAGGCCAAACACCGCCATTTCTAATCCCTCTGGGTAGGGAGGTTGAAGGGGGTTACCGTTAACAAAGTGTGTATCAGGTACAGGCATGGGGGTTTTACGCCCTGGTAAGGCTTCTTCAGGAGTGGGGAGGGTGGTTTTCTTACCTAATCCAAATAGAAACATAGATCAATTCTGACATAAGGGACTGCTTCTATTGTTACAAAACTTTGTGAAGTTGGCATGATGAGGAGTTGAGAATATGGTGAAGACAGGAAGAGGTAGGGAGACGGAGAAACTCCAAACTCAGAGATAGACTCGCCTCAACTCATGACTTATTACTCATTGCTGATACTGATTAATTCGTTCAGGATGATAGGCTAGGGGAGTAAATTGCCATGAGAAATGCATGGGAAAAAAGAAGAAAGCGAGTGGACCAAAACCGCGTAAACTCTCCAAGAAAAGATATGAATCTGAATTAACTCAGCTTCATGCTGAATTGGTGAAGTTGCAATATTGGGTACAAGCCAAAGGGCTAAGGATTATTATCGTCTTTGAAGGTCGGGATGCAGCCGGAAAAGGCGGTATTATTAAGCGCATAGTCGATCGCGTCAGTCCTAGGGTATTTCGCATCGTTGCCTTACCCACTCCTTCAGAACGGGAAAAAACTCAATTATATCTACAGCGTTATATTCAACATTTTCCCGCAGCCGGAGAAGTCGTCATTTTCGATCGCAGTTGGTACAATCGCGCTGGAGTTGAACGGGTGATGGGGTTTTGCACCGATAAGGAATATCAGCGTTTTTTGCACTATACCCCAACGTTTGAACAGATGATTGTCGATGCCGGCATTCAACTGATCAAGTATTGGTTGGATACGAGTATGGCAGAACAAGAGAGTCGATTTCAAGACCGAATTGACGATCCGCGTAAAATCTGGAAATTAAGCACCATGGATGTAGAATCCTATCGACGCTGGTATGATTATTCCCAGGCTAGGGATAAAATGTTAAGGGCAACAGACACTCATTTTGCTCCTTGGTATATTGTGCCGGCTGATGACAAGAAACGGGCCCGCCTCAATTGTATTTCCCATTTCCTCAGTTTGATTCCCTATGAAGAGTTGCCGATTAAACCGGTGAAACTGGGCAAGCGAGATCTGAGCAATCAATATGACGATCATTTGTCCTTAAAGGGTAGAAGGTTTATTCCTCAAAACTTCTAGATGATGGCTTATGATAGATCTCTGAGTTGGGTTGAGCAACGAAACGCAACTCATTCAACCTTTAAGGAGCGCCAAATGCCCAGTCAGAATATAGATTCGATCAAAACTATCTTCCAAAGTCGCCTAACCACTCTCGAACACCTCCTAAAGTCAGCATCGGATCATTTTAGTGGCAGTGAGTCGTTTCTTCACAAGCGGATTGCAACGGATATGCTTCCCTTCAGTACACAAGTTGCGTTCACCTGTAATCAACCCCGAAACTTTGCTTTATGGTGCGAGGGCAAACCGATGGATAATCTCGATCCAGACGTTATCTCTTTGGCACAGGCATACGAACATATAGCAAATACCCAGAAACTTGTTTCTGGCATTAATGTTGACGATCAAAAGCTAAGTGAATTGGCGCGCATCGATCTCAATGAGGGTCGTTACATCGAGCTGTCGGGTGATGCCTATGTGAACGAGTTTCTCATGCCAAACTTTTACTTTCATCTGGTTACAGCTTACGATATTCTTCGCATGGCTGGCGTGCCTATTGGTAAGCAAAATTACATGATACACTTAGTGCCACCGATCGAGTTGCCAAGCCAGTAGGGTGGCAGTGCTTACCCCTTGACTCCATTATTTTACCCATTACCAGCGCGAAGCGCTATATCCCTAATGTCTACCGATCTATCTACAGAAATACAAAACGCGGTTGATGGCCGGCGTAATTTTGCAATTATTTCTCACCCTGATGCGGGTAAAACCACGTTAACAGAAAAATTACTCCTCTATGGAGGGGCAATTCATGAAGCGGGGGCAGTGAAGGCAAGGGCAAGTCAGCGCCGAGCAACTTCAGATTGGATGGCAATGGAGCAACAACGGGGAATTTCGATTACTTCGACGGTGTTGCAGTTTGAGTATCAAGACTGTCAGATTAATTTATTGGATACTCCGGGACACCAGGATTTTAGTGAGGATACTTATCGCACGTTGGCGGCTGCGGATAATGCGGTGATGTTGGAGGATGCGGCGAAGGGGTTGGAGCCACAAACCCGCAAACTGTTTGAAGTCTGTCGAATGCGGAAAATTCCGATTTTTACGTTTTTTAATAAGATGGATCGTCCCACCCGCGAACCTCTAGAGTTGTTGGACGAAATTGAGCAGGAGTTGGGGTTAAAAACGTATCCGGTTAATTGGCCGATTGGTACGGGCGATCGCTTCCAAGGGGTGTACGATCGCCGTACCGAGGAAATCCATTTGTTTGAACGCAATGCCCATGGTAAACAAGCGGCAAAGGATACCATGATTCGCTTGGGCGATCCGCGCATTGAGGAGTTGTTAGACCAGGATTTGTATTATCAGCTTAAGGAAGATTTGGAATTGTTGGATGGGTTGGGGTCAGAGTTTGACTTAGACGAAATCCATGCGGGAGAACTAACCCCTGTGTTTTTTGGCAGTGCCATGACTAATTTTGGCGTGCAGTTGTTTTTAGATGCGTTTTTAGATTATGCGCTCAAACCGGGAGATCGCAAGAGTAACCAGGGTTTGATGTCCCCAGAGTATCCAGAGTTTACGGGGTTTGTGTTTAAGTTGCAGGCAAATATGGACCCGAAACACCGCGATCGCGTGGCATTTGTGCGAGTTTGTACGGGTAAGTTTGAAAAGGATATGACGGTCAGTCACGCTCGCACTGGGAAAACAGTGCGCCTCTCGCGCCCCCAGAAGCTGTTTGCTCAAGACCGAGGATCGGTGGATGTGGCGTATCCGGGGGATGTAATTGGGTTAAATAATCCTGGCGTGTTTGCGATCGGAGATACGATTTATACGGGTAAAAAATTGGAATATGAAGGTATTCCCTGTTTTTCCCCAGAATTATTTGCCTATTTGAGAAATCCCAATCCCTCCAAGTTTAAGCAATTCCATAAAGGGGTAACCCAATTGCGGGAAGAGGGAGCTGTACAGATTATGTATTCGAGTGATGAATCTAAGCGCGACCCGATTTTAGCTGCTGTGGGACAGTTGCAATTTGAGGTGGTGCAATTTCGACTGCTAAATGAATATGGGGTGGAAACGCGCACAGAACTCCTACCCTATTCTGTCGCTAGATGGGTACTCAATGGCTGGGAAATTTTGGACAAGATTGGCCGCTTATTTAATACGATGACAGTCAAGGATAATTGGGATCGACCGGTGTTGTTGTTTAAGAATGAGTGGAATTTTCAGCAAGTGCAAGGCGATCATCCAGAGCTGAAATTGAGTGCGATCGCGCCCTTATCCTCTGGAATGAATTAAAAATTCACAGTCATCTATGAATTCAGCAAACCCTACTTGGTTATTTATGGATCAAACCCCAAAAAGGAGTTGACTTTTGTCATATCGTACTAGGCTGCACCTGGTCGCACGAACCTATATTAACGCCCACTCCTGGCTGGAATTCATCCCAATTCTTACGGACTTGCTCGTAGCATTGAGGTGGTGTGATGGGTAGGTTTTTCAAGTAAAATAAGGTCGCCCTATCGAAAGACTCCAGCAACAATACAACCACAGAGGTTGTATCGTAATTATCGACAACTTCCAAGATGTGAGCAATCATAAAGTGATGGGGCAAAATTGCACTCTCAGAAGCCGCTAACCAGGCATTCAGGAACGGCGCAAGGCGAGAAAGTCTGACAAAATGGGTTTGGAATGATTCTCCGCCAACCCCCAATGTTGGAGAATTTGTGCTACAAGAGATCGCGCCGCGCTTCTGACTGAGATGACCAGCCCAGTGCGTTATAGCCAATGACCAACAAATTACTGGCAATAAAATCTTGATGCCAATTCGATCCATCGTTGGTTTCACTCATTAAAGATCTCTATGCATGAAAGTAAATCCAGTTGAGATTTAGGTTAAAGGTAACACCCACTGCCTGCAATTCATTGCGGATGCGATCGCCACTCGCGTCAACCTCTGCCCGAAAGCCTTGTTCTTGAAGTTGTTGGGCAGCAGCTTCAGGTGGTAGGCGAAACAGTACTATCTTGACAATTAGCGTAGGATTAGCTAGTATGATGATGTAGTCATACCCATCTGTCGCATACGGTTGGCAGCCATGAGTAAGAAAGTCAGCATAACCTTGGATGACGAAATTCTAGAGTTCGTAGATCGGTTAGCAAGCAATCGTAGCAGTTTCATAAATGATATTCTCTGGCAAGAAAAGAGGAGGATTTTTATGAAGGAGCTAGAAGATGCTTACAAAGATCAGGCTAATGACCCAGAGTTGCAACAGGAAATTTATGTATGGGATATTACAGTGGGCGATGGTTTAAATGCCTAACGGACACTTAACCTACAAGCGAGGGGAGATATGGTGGGTCGATCTACACCCTGTTGTTGGTCATGAGACTGATAAAAAGCGACCTTGTCTGATTTTGCAAAATGATATTGGCAACCAAAATGGGGCAACGACAATAGTTGCTCCATTGTTGCCTGGGGCAAGGACTTATCCGTTTGTTGTGAATATTACACCGACTGCCAAGAATGGATTAGATAACGATCGACACATCAACTTAAGTCAAATGAGAGCTGTGGATGCCCAGAGGATTAAAAATAAACAGGGTGATTTAGAGGAGATTTACTGGGAAGAGATTGAGAAAGCGGTATGTATTGAGCTTGGTTTTAGTTTAGCATTTAGGTCTTTCTCTTAGCATTGACCTTGTGTTAGTGCCTCCAAATCAAGGTTTCTCCTTCATCTGTCACCTCTTCAACAAAGCCTCGGAGATGATCCGCACTCCAGTCGATCGCCTGTTTGCTTCCATGATTAAGAATATTTCGACCGGGGGTATCGGGATCGAGTCCCACATAGTTGCGTAAATCTTGCATCCATAACGATCGCCCCTTACCTTACAATTAAGGGGATGCTTGCCAAAACCTGCCATGAGTCGCCAACATCAACCAAAGACTTCCGCTCACAAGGCAAAACCCCAGTTTGCTGCACCTCCTGTCATTCAGCCGAAAGCAACGAAGAAGAGGAAACCAGAACTTCCAGAGTGGAAACCCGGAGGGAGTGGTGCCGTAAGTCCTCTGCAACGGCTGATTGACAGCAAAGTTGCGCAAGCTAAGTTGACCATCGGTCAACCCAACGATCAGTATGAACAACAAGCAGATGCAGTAGCCAAAGATGTAGTACAGCGGATTAATTCGCCTGTTTCTGATGCACCCCAGGAAACACAGGAAAATAATTTGCAGATGAAATCCCTACTGCAACGCAAAGAAAGCCAAGAACCACCAGAAAATAAAACCGGATTACCCAATCGCTTGAAAGCTGGGGTAGAAACACTTTCTGGCATCTCTATAGATGATGTCAAAGTGCATTATAATTCCCCTGAGCCTGCTAAATTACAGGCTGCTGCTTACACAGAAGGAACAGACATTCATGTAGCCCCAAAACAGGAAAAACACCTTGCTCACGAGGCCTGGCACGTTGTACAACAAAAACAAGCGAGGGTCAAACCTTCTGTGCAACTCAAAGGGATTAAAGCCAATGTAGATTCTAAGTTAGAGCAAGAAGCCGATGTCATGGGAGCAAAAGCGGCTCGTCTTTCCAATGTCGTTTCTCGCTTGCCGGAGCGTAATCAAGTAGAATTGAGTCGGGAACAGCTAGGACAAGCTTCAGCGATCCAAGCTCAACCCGTGAAACAATTTAAAAATGGGGGTAGTAGCAGCAGTGGCACAGAAAGCGGAACATCAGAGAAACCAACATACGATGTAGACCGGGACAACCAACAATTCCCATCCAGTAACAGTAAATTGACTGATAAAGTGTTGGAAAACCCCAAATATGCAAAGATCCCAAAAGATTCAAAGATACCAGCCGTTACTGTAAAGTGCTTCAATCTTGAACCTGTGCGTGTTGAGGAAGTCAGCACTTGGTTTGACTTAGGAACAGAGATATCTCGTAAAGAAGTACCCACTGTTCTTTACCGACCAAAATCTGAAAAGGTCGTTTATCATACCACGAAAAAAGAGGATGTCGAGTCTATTGTGTCGAATGGTTTAGACCCAAGCTATGGGGGTAAAAAGGGAGCGGTGGGAACAGTAGGAGAGGCCAATGCACGCGATTATGTTTATTTAGGCCACGATATTGTTGTCGCTAAACAGGTTGCTCAGAACTTTTACGGGGATGACGATGGAATAATGACAATTTTGAAAGTCACTATTACTCCAGATATTCTCTTTGTTCGAGATCCAGATATGACCAGTGCTGTCAGAACAACAGCTAAATTAACAAATATTGAACCATTCGCTAATACTTATAGTTTTGAAGGGGCTGGACCTCTACGAAATAGAATTGAGGGAGGTCGTCATTTCGAGTGGGATCCAAATGAGCAAACGGACGCACTAACACTGAGAAAACTTGAACAGAAACAGAAAAAGAAAGATAAAAAAAGATAAAAAAGGAATGTAAAGAGGGTGGGAGAATTTTAGTCAAAGATGAATCAACTTTCTGTGGATTTAAAGGAGATTTTGGCGGAAATTCGTCATTGTGCTATAGATATCACGCAACAAGAGTGGCAGGAATTGGGGGATGCGATCGACAAATTTCTGCCCAACCCCCTTAACCCCTTTTTTCTGCTTCCTATGGTGACTGGGATAGGATGTCATGGGAAACGAGAGGAACTGACTCGCACTGCTGCTGTGGTGACGCTTTTGGATGTTTGTTTTAGAATTATGGATGATTGCGCGGATCGGGACGATCCGACTTCTTTGGATCGTCAGGTGGGTATGGGTCGGGCAATTCATTATGCCATGGCAATCAATGCGATCGCCACTCAGGAATTATTGAACTTTGCGATCGCGCCACCCAGTTCCAGTGACTTAATCCCATATTATTTTCAATCATTCCTGCAAGTTTGCCAAGGACAAGACCGAGATTTAAAAACCAATGTCAACTCCTTGCAAGAGTATCAAGACCTGATTAAACTCAAAACCCTACCTGCTTATCAATTTGCCACCGTTATCGGTGCTTGTGTAGCTGCTGCTGACCCCCAACAACTGAATGCTGCTGCTGAATTTGGTCAACATTTAGGATGGATGACCCAAATGTTAGATGATATTGAATCGATTTGGTTTCCCACTGTGGAAAATCAACGAGAAATCGAAAAAAAAACATTTCCAGTTCTTTTGGGTTTATCCCTCGATCATCCTAACGCAGAACGTTTAGAAAAGATGTTTCACCAAAAACAATACCACAGGAAGACAATCTGCACATTGCTGGATGAAATGGATATTCGGACTCGCTTAATTCATTCAGCACTAAATCATCGAGATGAAGCCCTTAAATCTCTTGAGAATTTACCCAATTCAGAAGGAAAAGCAATCTTACAAATTTGGCTTGATTGGTATTTGGGTCAGGGAGAACGGTTATTGCAACCCATTGAACCCGATAGTGTTAGTCCATAGAAAACAAGTGACAACTGTTTCTCTCATCAGAGACTCTATTTTTGAAAACCAATCCCCTATTGAATCAAAGCTTAAGGGGTGACAAGGTAGCTCAAAGGTCGCTATAGCGACCTTTTTCGGTGGTATTTTGCTAAAAACATCAACTGAAAGGTCGCGATCGCATAACCATAGCATCAGGTTATCCCTCTTCTGTCACTCTCCGAGAATGAAGATAGAATAAAATAGAGTATCAAT
>NZ_CEZBFX010000107.1:0-17685 GCF_982964205.1 Roseofilum sp.
TATAGCGACCTTTGAGCTGCCTTGTCACCCCTTGAGGTCAAGACCATACTATCCAAATTCGGTTAATTCTGTGCTAATTTATAGGGTTCGGATTTTGTCAAGTACATTCGCTACCCAATTAAATGAGCTTACCCTGTCAATGGTCTAAACTTTGGGGAGAAGAAAACCTGTTACTCTGGCGCAGTGAGCTGCAACTAGCCACTAATCCTTTACTCCCCCTAGAAGCCTTTCGTTTAGGAGGATTAGACAGTGTGTGCGGCTATCGTCAAGATGGGATATTAACTGATAGCGGCTGGTTTTCTGCTTTAGAATTACGCTTTCCTCTGGTTAAAATTCCCCACTGGGATGCCCAAGTCCAATTGGCTCCTTTTTTTGATTATGGCATCGGTTGGAATTTCTCCGGTAGGGATACCCAACCGTTATCTTCCTTGGGAATTGGCTTGCGTTGGGAACAAGAAAGTTTAACGGCTGGAGTTCAATGGGGAATTACCTTAACCGATCGTCCTGTTAATCAGGGTACTTGGCAGGATAATGGCTTTTCGTTTTTTGTTTTATCTAAGCCGTTTTAATCAAATTGTCCTAGCTTACACATAGGCATATATATGCTATTATGCTCATATGACTTCAAGAATCGTTGTAGATACGAGCGTTTTCATTAGTGCGTTAATTAGTCCGAGTGGCCCAAGCCGAGAAGTAATTCGACTTTGTTTGAGCCGTCAATATCAGCCGATATTGGGAAATGCTCTGTTTTCTGAGTATGAATCTGTTGTTTTTCGCTCAGATATTTTCGATCAATGTTCTCTAACTGAAGAAGAGATTTTGGAGTTATTTCAAGCTTTTTTAAAGGTTTCAGAATGGGTGAATATTTACTTTTTGTGGCGACCGAACTTGAGAGATGAAGCTGATAACCATTTAATTGAACTTGCTCTAGCAGGTGGTGCTTCATCGATTGTTACCAATAACCTGAAAGATTTCCAAAACGCTGAACTATTATTTCCAAAATTATCGATCTTAAAACCAGAAGTAATGATAAGGAATAGGTGAATATGGCAACTTTAATGATTCAATTACCAGACGATCAATGCGATCGCCTTCAATATTTAGCAAAAGCCAAAGGAATCAGTATAAATAAACTGATTGAAGAGCTTTCAGTGCTTGCTTTGACTGAGTTTGAGGCAGAACGTAGATTTAAAGCTATGGCAGCTCAAGGTAACCCCAACAAGGGATTAAGACTATTGGAAAAACTGGATAATCTGAACTATAGCAGTGAAAGAGTTGATTAGGACAGTGAGGTTATGGTTTGAGGCAAGAGGCAATAGGCAAGAGGCAATAGAAAATGCCCTAACTCTCCCTTTCTCAGCTATAATATCAAAGCCATTGTAGGAAGGCCAAGAGCGTTCAGATTAGTACTGTTGTTTTTTTGTTCATTTTTATCCTCACTTTTGGCTTCTTCGTCCTCTAGCAGATGAAGCGGGTTTCAATTTAGTTTTCAGCAACCTAGGAATATCAGCAAGTTTCTGGGCTACAGAAATTTTACCAGCTTTAAAGGCTTCTAACTTGCGATCGCCCATTTCTGTATTCACCATCGAACCTCTTCCTGCTTTCGCCTCACCCACTAATAATCGGGACGCAATTAAGGCTGCATGACGTTTTCGGCGAAGTTTGGGGGACTGTTGACCCGCTAAATAGGCCACTACGGGTTTATCAATAGCTTCACTAATATATTGGGCAGCTTGTTCTTCTCCTCCTAGTCCACCCATCTCACCCACAAGGACGATCGCATCGGTTTGGTCATCTTCTTCTAAAATTTGTAACCATTGGGCAAACGAAGACCCTAAAATGGTTTCTCGGCCTAAACCCACCCCTACGGATTGACCCAATCCTGCCTTACTTAACTCTAAGGCTACCTGATAGGTCAGAGTATCCGCGCAACTAATTACACCAATGCGGCCGGGAGTATAACATTGAGTAGGATGGGTTCCCAGTAGTACTTGACCTGGGACAATGATGCCGGGACAATTGGGCCCCAAGACTAAGGTTTCCGTCACTTCCGCTTTACGCAGTAACTTCACCATATCCAGGGGAGGCATTCCAGAGGGAATTAAAATCAGATTGCGAATTCCAGCGGCGATCGCCTCTAGAGCAGCATCAAGCATTTCATAGGGCGAGACAAAAATCAACGATGTATCAATCCCCTCTACCTGAGTCACTGCCTCTTCCACCAAATCAAATGTGGGAATGCCTTCAATCTCTTGACCTCCATCTCCCGCACTCACCCCTGCCACCACATTCGTACCATACTCTTTCATTAACCGGGCATGGACTCCTCCTAAAGCCTGGGTAATTCCTTGGACTAATACTTTTTGAGTATGACTAAAGTTCATGGGTAATCAGGGCGCTTTTTTTGACAGAACACTTAAAGTTTACTGGGAGCCAAAGCTGCTTTAATTGCTGCTTCTAGGTCTTGTATCCACGTAATTTGAAATTGAGCTAATCGCTCTTCCATCTCTGGACTCAAGGGATCTCCCACCACTCTGAGAATAACTGGAATTGAACGACTCACAGGCGATCGAGATCGGCGTTCTAAGGTCTTTAGGATCGTTTCTGCAATGCGATCGCTCGGCGTTAAACTACCGATCAAATTCATGAGCAAGACCTCCCCATTCGTCCCATCGAGTACCCAATCCAAGGCAACCTCAATGCGCTCGCAGAGTTGATCGGCTAACCATCCCCCTTGAAAGTCTCCAGCAATATCTAAGCACCGGCCTGGATTGCCCCGGTGACTATAGATTAAATCGAGGGTGGCCATCATCAATCCTGTACCATTGGACAAGACTCCAATCGTGCCCTCTAAATCCATTAGATGAAAGCCCAGATCTCGGATCTTATCTCCTTTCTGTGGGCGATCGCCATTCATCTCTAACTTCAACGGATTAGCCTTGACCAATCCAGGGGTATGTTGGTGCAATAAGTCCACCATATCCGGATGGCGGCTTAAGGCCTCGTCATTCACCGTTATCTTACCATCTAGAGCCATCACACTGCCATCGGGACTTACGCCCAAAGGATTGATTTCTACCACATCCAGGTCTTTATCCACAAACAATCGATACATTTTTTCAATGATTTGACTAACCGATTGAATCAAGCGCCCCTGGAGTCCCATCTTTAACACCAAACGGCGAGCATAAAAAGGGGAAAAAGCCTGGTCTACCACCACGAATTGCATTTGTTCCATCACCGCATCGAGATCCACCCCGCCTTTCTTCGACCCTAACAGTACCGGTCGTCTAGCCTGAGTATCTAAAACAACTGCCAGATAGAACTCTTGATCGGCATTGTACTTAGCCTCTGCAAGAATCACATCTGGATAATCTCCCATAATCGGCAAATTCGCGATCGCTTGAGCAGCCGCCACTGCATCAATGGTATTTTCGGCAAACTTTACCCCTCCAGCCTTACTCCGACCTCCAGCCCGCACTTGAGACTTCAAGACTACGGGATAGGGAATCCTCAATCCTTTCAACTCAGCCGGATGATTGATGCACTGAGACGGCAATATTGGAATGCCAATCTCCGCGAATAGTTCCTTAGCCTGATACTCTAGTAAATCCATATAAAATTAGGGGTTAGACAAGATGGGTGATTTGTTAATCTTTTATTTTATCCAGAATTTAAAAATCTAGAGTTTTAAAATTATTCTTGACGACCTTGAACCTTCTGCTCCCCCCCCAAGTCTAAACATACAGAAATCACTAATGACGAGGAACGGGTTGCGTGGCTGCTAGATTAGCTCATCTTTGGGGACCCGATCGGAGGAATGGCGATTCTGAATCATCTAATCCTGATTCAGAATTAGTCCATCGATGTCTTCAGGGAGATCCCCAGAGCTATCGCCTATTATATCGCCGTTATCAAGCCCAGGTTCGATCCACTTTGTATCAACTTTGTGGGCCATCTCACCTGGATGACCTGGTTCAGGACGTATTTTTGCGAGCTTGGAAAGGACTACCCAAGTTTCGGAGAAGTGCAAAGTTTTCGACTTGGCTCTACCGAATCTCCTGTAATGTAGCCTCGGATCAACGGCGACAATTGGCTAAACAAAATCAATTGTCCTTGAATGTGGATCTTTTGTCTGTGTCTGAAAACACATCCGATTTAATGCACCTCCATTATCAAGATTTGGTGCATCAAGGTCTAGAACAATTGAGTTGGGAACAACGCACAGTTCTGGTTTTGCATGATTTGGAAGATGTACCACAAAAGGAGATTGCTCAGGTTTTACAGATTCCTTTGGGGACAGTGAAATCGAGGTTATTTCATGGCCGAGCAGCCATGCGTAAGTTTTTGGAAGCACAGGGAGTGCAATTATGAAGCCGCTTAATCCTCAATCTTCATCGGGTGAGCCAGAAAAGGACGATCGCCTGGTTGAGTTTCTGCATCACTATCGTCCTTGCCCTCCACCAGAGACAAGGGGGCTGGAAGACCAAATTCTGCCAGAAATTCAGAGCCTTAATCCTGAAATACGGGTAAGTCGCAAAAGGAGAAAGGTTTGGGTCGTAGGGGCGATCGCCGCTAGTCTGGTTTTAGGGATGGGTGGATATGCTCGTTGGTCTACTCAAATGGCAAGCCAACCCCTATCCGAAGAAGAAATCGCGTCATTAGATCAATTTTTGCAAGCTACTTGGCAGGAAACGGTCAGTCCGACTAGCCAAGAGTTGTCTTGGGTGCAAGACGATCCATTGCTTCTCTGGGAATCTTCCCCGTAAACCCATTAGTTTATTCATTCAACCGAAGAGGTATCTCAAAATGATGTCTGTTAATGTTCGTTCGATCGCTCGGGTCTGTTCTGTTAGCTTAACCTTACTGGTTCTTGGTGGGGGAATGGCTGAAGCTCAATCTCGTCGAAATTGGGATAATCAAGGTACGATTATGGCTCAACAAGGAGGCTGGAGTCAGCGCGGGCAGAATAGTCAATTGATGCAACAGTTGAATCTTTCTGAACAACAGCAACAGGATATTGAAGCCATTCGAGACCGCTATAAACCCCAATTGGAACAAGGTCGAGAGGCCATGCAGCAAGCTCGCGAGCAGTTGCGTAGTTTAATGACAGGAAATGCCAATGAGAGCCAAATTCGGAGCCAATATCAGCAGGTGCAACAGTTGGCTCAACAAATGGGAAGTCTTCGTTTTGAGAGCATGATGGAGATTCGTGCAGTGCTTGATGAGAGCCAACGGCAACAGTTTGCTGAGATGATGAATCAAAAACGCGATCGCTTTGGCCCAGGCCGAGGGAATCGTCGGGGTAATCAGGAATAATGAATCATTAACAATTGGGTTAGCCCATCATCTTAGGGTGGGTAGGGAAAGAGGTATAAGCTGGAATGGAATCGCTCTGTTCTCTTGCTCACCCTACCCCCTGGTTCTTTCCTGAAGAAAAATGGTTTTCCCATTACCGCGCGAAGCACTGTATTTCTATCTGCATGGGTTTGCCTCATCTCCCCAGTCCTTTAAGTCTCTGGCGATCGCCCAAAAATTTAGCGATCGCCAACTCACCTTGGAAGTCCCCAATCTGAATCAGGGTGATTTTTCTCATCTCACCCTAACTCGCCAATTGCAACAGGTGGGGGAATTACTCCCAGCATCAGAAACCCCAGTTTATATTATTGGTTCGAGTTTTGGAGGGTTAACAGCCACTTGGTTAGCCCAATGTTATCCTCAAGTGCAAGCATTAATTTTACTGGCTCCCGCTTTTGAGTTTTATACCTATTGGATGACTCAATTGACGGAATCTGAACGTCAAGAATGGCAAAAAAGGGGCTATTGGCCCATTTATCATTATGGCCAGAAGCGATCGCTTCCCTTACACTACTGTTTCATCTCCGATTTACTTCAATATCCCTCTTCGTCTCTCACCCGTGCTGTCCCTACGCTCATTTTCCATGGGTTACACGATGAAGTTATTGCCCTTAAAGTCAGTCGAGACTACGCTGAGAACCGACCTTGGGTTAACTTAATTGAGTTAGAGAGCGATCATAGCTTAGGCGATAAACTACCCCAAATTTGGCAAGGCATTCAAGACTTTTTACCTGGAATTACAACCCTCAACTAAGTTTTTCTGATTCCCTAGTGCCCACTGCTACCTATGACCAGCACGTAGCGCTATAAAATTTGATATGCTGATTTCATCTTCATCGCTACTTCTGAGTGAGTTAAGTCTATGTTGTCTTTCATCCGTCCGGCGATCGCCCAACTGAATGCCTATAAACCTCATCCAGGAAGCATCATCGGCACTCATCCACAGACTTTGGATCGACTCGATACCAATGAAAGCGCCAATGATTTACCAGAAGAGCTGAAACAGAAATTAGGCGAACTTTATATTCATTCCCTAGAGGCTAACCGCTATCCAGATGGCAGTCATCAAGAATTGAAAGAGGCGATCGCTGAATATGTCAACGAATCAGCTCAGATCTCTCCAGAAACTGCCCTTTTCCCCACTCAAATTTGCCTAGGAAACGGCTCCGATGAACTGATTCGATCCATCCTTATGGCCACATGTTTAGGGGAGAGAGCAGCGATTTTAGCCGCTAATCCCACTTTCTCCATGTATGGGATTCTCGCCCAAACCCTAGGCATTCCTGTGGTCAATAGTGACCGCAATCCCCAAACCTTTGAAACCAATCTAGAAGCCGCTCAAAAGATTGTAGAATCAGATACTTCGGTTCCGATTCGGGTGGTTTTTATGGTACATCCCAACTCCCCTACTGGAAACCCACTTACCCCTCAAGAAATCGAGTGGCTAAAACAACTCCCTCCAGAAATTTTGGTGGTGATTGACGAAGCCTATTTTGAATTTAGTCAACACACTCTCGTCTCTGAATTGGGTCAACATCCCAATTGGGTGATATTACGTACGTTTTCCAAAGCCTTTCGGTTAGCCTCCCATCGCGTCGGCTATGCTGTGGGTCACCCGGAATTCATTGAAGCCTTAGAAAAAGTACGACTGCCCTATAACTTACCTACGTTTTCCCAACTGGCAGCCCTGTTAGTTCTACAAAATCGTCAACCGATTCTCAGCAGTGTTGGTTCACTGTTGGAAGAGAGAAAATACCTAAAAGAACAGTTAAATCAAATTTCTCAGCTCACAGTTTGGCCAAGTGCGGGGAATTTTCTCTATGCTCGCCTTAATTCTAGCAGCCACCTGACCTACGAAACGCTCGGCGATCGCCTGAAAACCCAAGGCACTCTTATTCGTCACACTGGAGGAGGATTAAGGATCACCATTGGCAATCCGGACGAAAATAAACGCACTTACCAAAGACTCCATAGCCTTTTAGACTCAGTTTCCGTTCTTAACTGAGCAATCGAGCCTCATCGATCGTCTTTGGGAAAACACCTACCATCAACGCTAAAGCCTCATCAGGTATAGTTGCCAGAGTTTTAGCGCCAAAAAAAGCTTCAAAATGCTGAAGAATCTTTTGGGCCCGATTGAGAGGGATACTTTGGTCAGAGAATTGATGGGTAAAACGAATCCACTGAAGGCGAATTAAATAAGCTTGTCGTTGCTCCTCTAAGTTTTGCGGAGAGACCAGATCCAGATTTCCCACAGGTAAGAACCCATGACAATCTGAATCGCAGATTCCACCGACAGCCGCCCCAGGACCGGCAAATTCTGCATAATAGCGTTTATAGACAATCAGACCATTGCGACGGCTCTTATTGACCATCAACAATTTTCCTGATTTTAATTGACTCAAGGGATCGAGATCTGGCACCTCTAACACCGTTTGACCAAGTTTTCGAGTATGAAATGGGTTATGTTGACAATTTCCCGGAACTGACTGAACTCTTCTAGGTGAAGTCGAGGCAGCTATGGGGGAAGCCGATGATTGGCAGCCGTTTAGATGATTGCTCTCCATTTGCGATCATAGTCGGTTAAGTTCACAAGATGTTATGACAAAGAACAGGAGATTTGGTTTAATGCTCATAGATCATCTAAATTTAAGCTGAGACAAACCCAGTTTAAGTGCATTAACTCTAGCTGGCAATAACTTTCCCGGTACTTCTTTGCTCTAAGATGCATCCGATCAAAACTATATTCAGAGATTTAAGAGCAGGATCGGGGATACCCTTGACTTTTAACGGGTTGATGAGTCAATGCTGGCGCTTTATTGTTAAAATTATTCGATCTATCTTTCAGTGTAAATCCTATAGTTAGTCCATATCCTAACTTCATCAAAACTTCATAAAACTGAAGAAATGGGTACAGAATTTTAAAGATTTCAAGAAGCTTAAGTCTGAGCGCTACCCAAAGACCAAAGGATTGACTTAGCATAGAGATGTATAAGCACACACTCGAATCAAGCCCCATAAGTCCCTCATAATGTAAGTGTTATGAACAGTAATTATTCCCTTGGTTCAAGCTGGGAATTGGTATCGGTTTTACCCAGACTCCATCATCCTTCTACAGATTGCCCGATTAAACGTACCATCGATATTATTGGTAGTCTTGTCGGTTTGTTGATTCTAGCTCTGATCTTTATCCCGATCGCCATTGCCATTAAACTCGATAGTCCTGGACCTATTTTCTTCAGTCAGCGCCGCTATGGACTCCATGGTAAGCCATTTACTATTTATAAGTTTCGCTCGATGGTGACCAATGCTGATAATCTGAAATCGAAAGTGAAAAACCAGGCTGAGGGGTTAATCTTCAAAAATAAATCCGATCCCCGCGTCACTAAAGTGGGCCAATTTTTGCGTAAAACTAGCTTAGATGAGTTTCCTCAATTCTGGAATGTCTTACTGGGAGAGATGAGCTTAGTCGGAACTCGTCCCCCTATCCATGATGAAGTGATTCGCTACAAACCTCATCACTGGAGACGATTGGATGTAAAACCAGGTTTAACGGGACAATGGCAGGTGAAGGGACGTTCGTTAGTGAGCAATTTCGAGGATATCGTGAGCTTAGATTTAGAATATCAATCCCTCTGGACTCCTCTCTATGATTTAGAACTCATTTGGCAAACGGTTTATGTTATTTTACATCGGACAGGGGCTTGTTAACCGATTGAGCTGGGTTTAAGGTGATATTGTAGGGGTCAACACTTGTTGGTTAACCCCTCTTATTTTGGGGAATAGGAAAACAGGGATGCAGGGACGCAAAGACGCAAAGACATGGAGATGGACTACTCTCCATTCCCTATTCCATGCCTCGATTGATGCCATTGCCAAGCATGGCGAATAATGGTTTCTACATCAGGATAGATGGGATTCCAGTTGAGGAAAGTTCTGGCTTTATCACTACTACCCACTAATATAGGCGGATCTCCAGGACGGCGATCGCACTCAACGGCTTTAATTTCACATCCGGTTACTTGGCGAGCCGTTTCAATAACTTGTCTGACGGAAAAGCCATTGCCATTCCCCAGATTAAAGACTTCACTTTCGCCACCATTGAGCAGGTATTCTAAACCCAGAACATGGGCAGCCGCTAAGTCAAGTACATGAATATAATCTCGAATACAGGTTCCGTCTTCTGTGTCATAATCTGTGCCAAAGATAGATAAGGAGTCCCGTTTTCCTAAAGCCGTTTGCAGCGCTAAGGGAATCAAATGGGTTTCTGGATGATGATCTTCACCTAATAAGCCTCCAGGTTCGGCTCCAGCCGCGTTAAAATAGCGGAAGCGGACCGATTGTAAGCCATAGGCATGGTCAAAATCAGTGAGAATGCGTTCAACCATGCCCTTACTGGCAGCATAGGGACTCATGGGATTTTGGGGATGATCTTCGGGGATAGGAAGAGTTTGAGGTTCCCCATAAATGGCACAAGTGGAAGAGAAAACTAACTTCTTGACCTTGGCGGTTAACATGGCTTCTAGGAGGGTTAACGTGCCATGAACGTTATTACTGTAGTACATGCCCGGTTTTTGGACGGACTCGCCAACGGCAATAAATGCGGCGAAGTGCATGACGGCAGCGATAGGATAAGTTTGGAAGACTTGATCGAGTAGGAGGCGATCGCTAATATCCCCTACAATTAAGGGTACTTTGAGAACATCTTCGACTAAATCCTGATGCCCATAACTGAGATTATCTAGAATAATCACCTCATAGTTAGCCTGTTGTAAAGCCAACACTGCATGGGAGCCAATATAGCCGGCTCCACCGGTTACTAAAATCGTTGGTTTTGCTTGCGCCACCTGAAAATCCCCTTATCTATGGATATTTGGATATTTGTCTAGTAGTTGCTCTGCCCTAAATCTCTATTTTCCTTGGAATCGATTCCCCAGAAATCTTACACTATAAATAGCATGGGTAAGGGGTTCAATCGATGAACATCAATCTTACCCATAATGTTCTATCTAACGTTAGCCTTTTTGTTCTGTATGACTGATATTGCCCAAGAGATTACTGCCATTGATAACGAACTCTCGAAACGAGATATTGCTCTCGATCCAGGAGGGTATTTTATTATTTACCTTGACCGAGAAGCTGGGCTGATTGGCACCAAGCATTTTACTAATATTATCAACGATCGCGGTCTGGCAGTCGATCCGGACACTGGAAAGGTTATTCCTGCCAAAGGGAAAGTGGAACGAACCGCGAGTCAGGTTTACACAGCGCGAACGGCAAAGGAATTGTGCGTCAAACTCTTTGAAACCGATCCTCCCTGTGGGGTAACGATGTTCGATCATGCGGCGTATCTGGGACGGGAGTTGGTGCGGGCAGAGTTCGCCCTGATTCAGGGTACAGAGTATATCCAAGATTAAGAAAGATTAAGAAATCTGCGATCGTGTGGTGCAGCCTAGTCCAAAATAGCTGTATCCCTTCTACTGATAGGGATAGATATGGGATTTACCTCAGCGATAAATTAAGGAAAGTAACAGAATTGTTGCAACTCTTAACATAAAAATGGCGATCGCTGCCTCAGACCTTGTTAAACTAAGACCCTAGATACTTTAAAAACCCTCCCTCACCGGAGATCCAACCCCCCTTAAGGGAAGCGCTCATAACTCAAAACAAATCCTTAAAGACCTATGGTAAGCTCGGCTGAAAAACCCGCTTTTCAAGAAATCCGTCCAGGCGTAAAAGTCCCGGCTAAGGAAACTATCCTGACCCCTCGATTCTACACCACAGACTTCGATGAGATGGCTGAGATGGACATCTCTGTAAATGAAGACGAATTGCAAGCGATTCTGGAAGAATTCAGAGCAGATTATAATCGCCATCACTTTGTCCGTGACGAGGAATTTAATCAATCCTGGGATCATATTGATGGTGAAACCCGTCGGTTGTTTGTCGAATTTCTCGAACGCTCTTGTACCGCTGAGTTTTCTGGTTTCTTACTCTATAAAGAATTGGGCCGTCGTCTCAAGGGTAAAAGTCCAGTGTTGGCAGAATGCTTTAATTTAATGTCCCGTGACGAAGCCCGTCATGCTGGATTTTTGAATAAGGCGATGTCCGACTTCAATCTCTCCTTAGACTTAGGCTTTCTGACGAAAAGTCGGAGCTATACTTTCTTCAAGCCTAAGTTTATTTTCTACGCTACTTACCTGTCTGAAAAAATTGGCTACTGGCGCTATATCACAATCTATCGCCACTTACAGAAACATCCAGAAGATAGAGTTTATCCCATCTTCCGCTTCTTTGAAAATTGGTGTCAGGACGAAAACCGCCATGGTGATTTCTTTGATGCCATTATGAAATCTCAGCCCCAAATACTCAATGATTGGAAGGCGAAACTCTGGAGTCGTTTCTTCCTGTTGTCGGTGTTTGCAACCATGTTCCTTAATGATATTCAACGGTCAGATTTCTATGCTTCCATTGGTTTAGATGCGCGCGAATACGACATTTATGTGATCAAGAAAACCAATGAAACCGCAGGTCGGGTATTCCCAGTCATGTTGGATGTAGACAATCCGAAATTCTATGAATATTTGGATATTTGCATCGAAAACAATAAGAAATTGCGGGAAATTGATGCTTCTAGCAGTCCCAAGTTCTTAAAACCCCTGCAAAAGCTTCCCCATTACCTTTCTAATGGTGTTCAGTTTATCAAACTGTATTTCATGAAACCCATTGATGTGACAGAAATGGAAGGCGCTGTTCTTTAATTAGATTTTTTCATGAGGTGAAAGGGTTCTGTCAAGATTGGCAGGCCCTTTTTATGGTTTTTAAAGGGATAAAACCACAGAGTCACGGAGAAACACGGAGTTTACCTCTCTTTTGAGGGTAAGACAATGGAAATGGGAGAATCTGTTAAGAGTTTAATGAGTATCATCCTGGGGTTAGTCGCTGGGTTATGGGGGATGGAACTTGCTGCCTATGCCGAGCCTGTGGAGGTGCCACCAGGGGTTTTAGAAGGCTCTCCCGTGCTGCAACGTTGGCAAGAGGACGCGCCAAATGTGTTAGAAGAGATCCAAACCGATCCGAGTTTGCCGACTCGACTGAAAGCGGGGTATTCCCAGTTTCCGTCATCAGATCATCTAGGGGGGTTTCATGTGGGGTTAGAAGATTGGTGGGTGGGAAAAACGGGGTTAAGTTTCAGTGTAGGGTATGAGGGATCGTTTGAGGGGGAGCGATCGCACTTAGCCCTAGATCTTCATTATCATGTACTCCCCCTAGGTGGCTATTTTAACTTAGCTCCCGTCTTCGGGTATCATCATCTGGGAACCCCAGACTATTCAAGAGGGGGGATTAATTTGGGGCTACGCCTGATTCTCATTCCTTCACGGGGAGGAGGTACAGATTTATCCCTCTCTCAAACCTTTGTCAATCCGGGAAGTGGCACAGAAATTGGTTTAACGACCCTTGCCATGGGTTATGCTCTAACTGAGCAGTGGCGTTTAGGAACAGAGATCGAAAAACAGAACTCCACCGAGCGTAAAGATAGTCGAGTCGGTATTTCCTTAGAATGGATGTTTTAGCGCAATGTAATATCTCAGCAATTATAGCATAACTGTGGCGATCGCACATCCGGCACAAGGGTGAATTGCAAATCCTCCACTTGGAGGAAGAAATTCCAGGGATGTGACCCCTATACTGAGAATCATAACATTCGATCTATACACCAGTGTGGGAGGTAAGCCAATATGAAACTTACACATGCAGCCGTTTTAGCCTTATTTACTCCCCTTCTATGGCTCAGTCCAGCTAAAGCTGAAAATCCCGATCGCGTCCAACAACTACTTGAAACTCGCGCATGTATGGGCTGTGACCTCTCTGGTGCAGATTTAAGCCAACACCATTTGATTGGCGCAGACTTACGCAATGCTGATTTATCCGGTGCAAATCTGACTGAAGCAAACTTAGAAGGTGCAGATCTCACGGGTGCTAATCTCGAAGGCGCGAACCTAACCGATGCCTTCCTCAACCAAGCCAGTTTACATGAAGCCAATCTAGTCGATGTTGATTTTACCCGTGCTTCTCTAATTGAAGTGGATGTTACCCGTGCAGAGATGCAAGACCTGACGATTACGGAAGCAACCATCTACAATACCCAAATTGGGGTCGGTGGATTAGCTCCAGAACCAGGTGAAGATGTAGAATTCTAATCGACAGGGGTTAAATGCCCTTGATGGAGAGATAAGACTGGTTTTCCTAAAAACTGAATCAATCGTTCGTCATGGGTAGTCACCAGAATGGTGATGCCCATGCGATTGACTTTTTGTAAGATTTTCATTACTTGTATGGCGTTGTGGGAATCCAGGTTACCTGTGGGTTCATCGGCTAACAGGAGGGGAGGTGTCCCTACCAGAGCGCGTGCTAAACTTGCCCGTTGTTGTTCTCCTCCAGAGAGGTAATGGGGGAAACAGTTGGCTTTGTGGGATAAACCTAACATTTTCAAGGTAGGGGGTAGACGGCGCTGGATTTGTGCAGGGCTAAATCCTTGGGCGCGAAGAACAAAGGTTAGGTTTTCAGCAATGGTTTTTTGGGGGATAAGTTGGTAGTCTTGGAAGACAATACCCATTTTACGCCGCAGTTGGGAGAGGCGATCGCCTTTTAAGTCTGTCATCGTTTCCCCTAAAACGGTCAAGTTACCGGATGTGGGCTTTTCTGCCCCATAAATGAGCTTGAGAAACGTCGATTTTCCTGCTCCAGATGCTCCCGTAATAAACAGAAAATCGCCCTTACAAACCACTAAGGAGATTTGGCGCAGGGGACAAGCGCCATTGTTATAGGTTTTTTGGATCTTCTGAAACTGAATAATGATTTTTTTTCCTGCAACCGAGGGTTCTGGGGAATGAGATGGCTGCCACCATTGCCGGACTGACTGTAGCGTTTGTTTTAGGGTTTTCATCTGAACCGATCAGAACGACTGAGTTAAGGATAGCCAGGCAAACCGAGGTAGGGCTAACATTCTCCGCCAACGACTGGGTTCTTGGTAGAGACGATACACCCATTCTAAATGGCGATCGCGCAACCAAACCGGAGCGCGATCTTTTCGTCCTGCCCAAATATCAAAACTGCCCCCCACTCCAATCCAAATGGACTCCGGACAGATCCAGCGATGTTGGGCAATCCAGAGTTCTTGACGGGGAACGCCTAAGCCAACATAAATCAAGTAAGGTTGTTTTTCTTCTAACGTAGATAAAAGGGCTTTCTGTTCAGCTTCAGACAGATACCCATGTTGCGCCACGATCTCAAGATCTGGACAGTGCTGCTGCCACATTTTTGCCGCCTCTTCAGCAACTCCTGGCTGTCCTCCATAGAAAAACACCCCTTTAGAGACTTCCTCTGATGAAGAGAATTCAGGGATACGATAAAGCAGTGTTTGGGCTAACTCAATACCGGGAAAGCGCTGGATCTGATACCCCTGCCATTGCAAGTATAAAACCACTCCCGATCCATCGGGAATGACCAAATCTGCTTGGCGGATCACCTCTGCTAGAGCTGGATTTTCCCGCGCTTGCATAGTCATTTCTGCATTCAGAGTCACCACATGTGCTCCTTGACGTTCCTCGAGCAGATGCAGTAACCACCCTGGATAATCGTCGCATAAATGAATAGGAAGATCCATCACCCGTGCTGGTTCTGGACTCTTCAGCAGATTATTCTCCATCCTCACTCCTTCTACCCACTCCATATTCTTGCATTTGAAGATCTATCGTCAATGCTTCCGTATTTTACCTTAGCGCTACCCAAGCTATTTCGGGAGTCAGGGAAGAGGCGATCTATCATAGAGCCATTATGGATTAAAGGTGCAGGAATGACCGATTTTGACTCACCATGGAAAGAAGCGATTTCGCTTTACTTTCATGATTTTATGCGCTTTTTCTTTCCCCTGATTGAGGCAGAGATTAATTGGGCAAGGGGCTTTGAATTCCTCGATACCGAACTCCAAAAAATCAAGCGCGAAACTGAAACCGGGCGACGAGATGCAGATAAACTGGTCAAAGTCTGGTGCAGGAATGGGGAAGAAATTTGGGTGTTGTTACACATCGAAGTCCAATCACAAGCCCAATCCGAGTTTGCTGAACGAATGTATATCTACAATAGTCGTATCTTTGACACTTATCGTCGTAACATAGCCAGTTTAGCCGTTTTAGCTGACGATCGCCCATCATGGCGACCCTATCATTATCAGCGAGACTTTTGGGGATGCCAGGCCAGCTTAACCTTTCCGATCGTCAAGCTCCTTGATTACAATATCAGTGAGCTTGACAATGACCCTAACCCCTTTGCTGCCCTAGTTCAAGCCCATAGAGCAGCCCAGAGTATGGGTGAAAATCCAGAGGGGGGTTATGAGAATAAACTCGCCTTGATCAAAAGTCTCTATCAACGGGGATTGTCCCGCGAGGATATTGTCGAGCTATTTCGATTGATTGATTGGCTCATTGCTCTACCAGAGAGAGAAGAGCGACGTTTATGGACAGAAATTGAAACGTTAGAACAGGAGAGAGCTATGCCTTATATTACCAATGTCGAACGGTTTGGTATTGAGAAAGGGAGACAAGAAGGACGAGAAGAGGGACGAGAAGAGGGACGAGCTGAAGGGCAACAAGAAGCGATATTCCGTATTCTGGAAGTCCGTTTTGCCGACATTCCGTCAAAGTTAGTAGAGCAAGTGCGGAAGATAGAAAATTGGGAGATCCTCGGAGAACTGTTGACTCAAGCGGTAACAGCTCAATCCTTGCAGGCTTTTGAGGAAGTCGTGAATGAATATGGGGATGGGGCAGCAGAGGAGGACAATAGCAATAGCTAGTCGCTATTTATAGACGATTCAAGGAAAAGGTAAAACTTATTTTTCCTATTGCCTGTTGCCTATTGCCTATTGCCTAGTATCTATGTTTCAAACGACTCGTCGCCGTTTAGCTTTGTGGTACACTACCGTGACTGCGGTGCTGCTGTTGTGTTTTGCTGGCGGGATTTATGGGTATGTGCGGGCGACGCTGATCGATCGCATTGATGATACCCTGAATCATGTGGTGGAGGTGGTGGAGCGATCGCTCATTTTTGAATCTCTGTCTACGGCTAGTCGTCAATCGCCCCATTTTCAGATTAATCTAGAAGCAAGTTTTCAACACCAAGTGGAACCAGCAGAGGACGATCGCATTGATTTAGAATGGTTTAGTCCCACGGGAGAGTTATTATGGTCAACTTGGGAAACTCCCCTTAATCTTCCGCTCCATTTTAATCGTATGGGGGAAACGGTACGAATTGAGCGATCGCCCCAGGAAAATCTTTGGAATTATACAGACTCTGATGTCCTCCTACGACAAGTGACCGATCGCGTACAAGTGGATCGGGAGGTGTTAGGATACTTGCGCGTGAGCCATCCTTGGTTTGAAGTCACCAAACCCACACAGCAGTTAATGGTGGATTTGGCGGCTGTTATTAGTTTAACAATCATTGCCGTCGCGGCGATCGGGTGGTTTTTATCCGGTTTAGCGATGGAACCAGTTAGAGTGAGTTATCTCCAACTGAAGCAATTTACCTCCGATGCTTCCCATGAATTAAGAAATCCGATTGCTACGATTCAAACGAACGTTCAAGTTGCTCTTGCCGATCCCAGTTTAGATCCTCAACAACATCAACCTTTACAAGTCATAGAACGACTCACGCGCCGTATGGGACGGTTAGTTAACGATCTGTTATTTTTAGCCCGGCAAGATAGTGGTATGGTCGAACAGCACTGGCAATCTATTCCCTTAGATGCCTTGGTGATGGAAGTGATTGAAGAACAGCAGTTAATTGCGCGATCGCGTAATTTAACCTTAGACTTTAATCTAGACTCTCCCGATTATCCTCCGGATCTAGACCCCTTCACCGTCACTGGAGATTGGACTCAGTTAAGCCGTTTATGCACCAATTTAATTAGTAATGCTCTGCAATATACACCTACGGGAGGAACCATTACAGTCTGTTTAAGCCAGGGTTCTGGAGTCCAATTGCAAGTCAAAGACACGGGGATAGGCATTGCTAAAGCCGATTTACCCTATCTCTTCGATCGATTTTACCGAGTCGATGCGTCTCGCAGCCGAGATATACGAGATCCTGAAGGTCAAGTAGCGACAGGATCGGGGTTAGGATTAGCGATTGTTAAGGCGATCGTTGATAACCATCATGGCTCAATTAAAATAGAGTCTCAACGCGATCGAGGAACCACTGTTACCGTAACTCTACCCGCATATCGACCCGATCGAGGATGATCTCGTATCGAGCCTTTTTAATTCTACTTTA
>NZ_CEZBFX010000108.1:0-11994 GCF_982964205.1 Roseofilum sp.
GATTTCCCTCAAACCCTCTTCCTGTCTCCCTTTGCCACTTTTGTCCTGTACTGAGGGGCACCTCTATTAATTGCTCTTGCGAGCAATTAATGAGATAAAAAAAGACCGCTTTTTCCCCAAAAGATGAAATTTTATCTAAGAAGTAGACAATTCATCGATAGGCGCTATCTGCCCATATCTCTGGATCTGCATTTTCTATATCTATCAGTTTCCCTAATACTTTTGAGTCATAAACTGATGCATCTATCACTTCATATTGGCGAATAATTCCATATTTTTTATCGATACTTATATGATTTTTATAGCCGTAGTGATTTTCACCATTTTTCTTCAACCACCGAGCGTCCAAATCCTTCTGACACAATCGGTTCGGCGTTTCTTTCCATTCTTCAGGAATTTCTCCTTCTCGGATTTCTTTATTCTCTTTTCTGCTATTTCTTTGCCTCGGCACAAGAATTAGAGTCGCATCTCCTATTTGCCCTTCTTCAGCTTTATACCCTTGACTTTTTAGATACTCTTCTAATTGCTCAAACCATTCTTCTACTAATTTCTTTTTCGTCAGTTTTTCCTTAAACAACCCTACCGTTTTAGCATCGGGCACTGGATCTTCTATGCCCAGATTTTGAAACTTCATAAATGAGAGTCTATCCTTGACTTGGTTCTCCAATTGATCGTCACTTAAATTGAACAATTTTTGTAGGATAACTAACTTGAATATTAAGATAACGTCTAGGGGTTTACGACCGGCATTGCTTGAACGTTCACGGTCATGAATTTGTTCGAGGATTGGACGAAACTCCTCCCAAGGTACTAATTCATTCAGTTGAGAGAGCAGCGGTTTTTTATTATTTAGCTTTTTCTGACGGTTCTCTCCGTCCCAAAAACTCATTTGACCCATGTTTTTTCCCTTTCTTTTTCTTTCTCGATCATCTCATGGATTCACGGTATAGTCAATTAATAGAAGTGCCCTTAAGGCTTCTAGGGTTTTTCTTAATCTACGGGTTCTTAATTCCTTTGTTTAGGGGTAGTGATGATTGACATCGATCATTTAAAGTATTTAATAATACATTTGGTCATGATGCAGGGGATAAAGTCCTCTTCTCTAGATATTGCTTGCTATCCTGTGCATGGATCTACCCCTAGAGAATTAATCAAAGCAGCCGATGTGGCCTTGTACCAAGCAAAAAACCAAGGCCGCGATCGGGTATCCTTTACCCTTAACTTCCTTGATCTCAAAGCAAATATCCATAGTACAATGAACAAGTCCCGTCTCATTTATCCAAATCTAAGGAGAAAAAAGAAACTCTCTATACAATATATTTAAATCCATAGAGCAAGAAAAATGGTCAAAGGTGAATTCAAAAATGGCAGAAACTTTTGGTGACTATATCGACGACTTACCGGAGAGTCCAGAATACTTAATTATTGGATTTTCCCCCAGCTCTGTTCCCTTAAAACAGCGTTGGCGCAACAATGGCTTATCAGCAGACTTCCTCGCTGACTATCTGACTACCTTTTTCCCTGCCAAAGATGATATTTCAGAACAACAGCAAGCAGAAGTCAAGAGTGCGGTTAGCTACATTGCCAATGAATTATTAGAAAATGCTATGAAATTTAACGACGAAACTTCAGAATTTCCGATTAGTATTCGTCTCCAAGTGCGAGAAGATAAAATTATCTTTACCACCTCGAACAGTATCCCCCGTCAAAAGGTGAATAAATTCCAAACGTTCTTGAAAAAAATAGAGCAAGGCGATCCTCAAACTCTATACCTGGAACAACTCGAAAGTAGTGCCCAAGAAGAGAGCAGCTCTAATTCAGGATTGGGACTTTTGACCATGCTTAATGACTACGTTGCCAAGTTGGGATGGAACTTTGAAACGGTTCCCGATTATCCTGGTGTAATTAAAGTAACTACTATGGTACAACTCCCCATATAAATTGATTAACACTTAATCCTGTTTAAGTGTAGTTAAAGAGAATCAAAAATAATGATAGACACTAAGGAGAATGAATGAATGACTATCGAAATAAAAACAGAGGACTATAACGTCTACTATGATGATGAAACAAAAACCATTAGTTTTCAAGGCTCTCTACGGTTGAGTGGCATGGATGAATATGCCCCGATTGTGCAAATTTTAGAAGAGATTGCTGAACAAAAGCCTCCTGTGATTACGTTGAATTTACGAAAATTAGAATTTCTGAATAGTTCGGGAATTAGTATGCTCTCAAAATTCGTAATTAAAATTCGTCAGAAGAAAGATATGGCAATGGTCGTCAAAGGATCAAAAGGAATTCCTTGGCAAGGAAAATCTTTGAAAAATTTACAACGGTTAATGCCTTCGTTAACCTTAGAGCTGGAAGAACTTCAAAGTTAATCTTGGCAAGATGTAGAAATAAAATAAAACATTTGGACGGTTGTTATGCTCCCTCAATCTCCTCGTGAATTTATCGGTTATGGCCAATATCCTGCCGACCCTCAATGGCCAAATCGAGCCAGAATTGCGGTTCAATTTGTCATTAACTACGAAGAAGGTGGAGAAAACTGTATTCTTCATGGTGATTCTCATTCTGAAGCTTTTCTTTCAGAAATTATAGGTGCATTACCTTTAGATGGAGTTCGTAATATGAACATGGAATCCATCTATGAATATGGAAGTAGAGCTGGATTCTGGCGACTCCATCGCCTGTTTACGAAACGCCAAATCCCCGTCACCATCTATGGGGTAGCCATGGCCTTAGAGCGCAATCCAGAAGCTGTAGCTGCCATGAAACAAGCAGACTGGGAAATTGCCTCCCATGGTTACCGCTGGATTGACTATCAACATATTGGCGAAGAAACTGAACGGGAACATATTGAAAGAGCCATAGAAATCCATACTCAAATAACCGGATCTCGTCCCTTGGGATGGTATACCGGTCGAGTGAGTCCCCATACCCGTAGACTGGTGATAGAAGCTGGAGGTTTTTTGTATGATGCAGATAGTTATGCTGATGATTTGCCCTACTGGATTGTGGAGTATGGCCCGCCTCACTTGGTCATTCCCTATACTCTAGATACTAATGATATGCGGTTTGCCACTTACCAAGGCTTTAATAGTGGAAATCAGTTTTTTACTTATCTGCGAGATGCCTTTGACCTATTGTACGCAGAAGGTGAAGAGAGTCCCAAAATGCTCAGTATTGGTCTACATTGCCGATTAGCAGGAAGACCTGGACGAGCGGCAGCTTTGGCTCGCTTTTTAGATTATGTGCAACAGCACGAGCAGGTTTGGATGTGTCGTCGGGTAGATATTGCTCGTCATTGGCATAAATATCATTATCCCGATGACTAGACCATGAAGATTAATATAGATCAAGTTCTCTGTTCATAGAATCTACAACTAGAACAGGGGCCTTCTGGATAGACTGCACAACGAATTAATTCAGATAAGGCATTAAAGCGACAACTACTATCGCCAATAATCCACCGTCCATCGACTAAGCTTTGTTCTCTGGGAGGGGAGGAAGGTTGAACATAGAGGGCAATTTTGTGTAAACGATATTGGCCCGATTTTAGGGTATACCGATGACGACGCTCTAGAACAGTATAGGTTTTGCCTTCAACATTAAGATAGTTTCCCGGTTGGGGAGTCCAGTCGAGTTGAATTTTGCCTAGGTTCTCACGGGGATGGGTGACAATAATCTCTGTGGGCAATAAATCAGGTTCCATTGATGATCTTGATGATGACTTAATCTGCGTACAATAATCCTTTAAGGTATCGCATTGAATGAGTTATGGCCATCGGGATTTTAGATTTTTTTATCAAATGCAGATGAGCTGAAGTGATAGTCTGGGGTATCCGGATGATGGCAACAGCAATGAGAATGGTCTAAACATAGATTTTTTAGTACATTATCTAGAGCGATCGCACAGAGGAATCATGGTAGCACGCAAACGTAGATTAGGGTTCTGGAAAGCGTTTTTGGGCTTAAGCCTGACATTAGGGTTGAATGCAACGGGATTACCGACTGAAAGTATCGAGATCGATCGAGGCCAGGTGGTAGAATCGGTGCCAATGGCGGCCATGAGGGGTTGGAATAGTGCTTCATTTCCTGTGGAAAATTTTGTGGAGTATACGTCCCGGTTTGGGCCCCGTGGTGGAGGCTATCATTATGGTTTAGATTTAGCCGCTCCCTATGGCAGTTATATTCGCAGTTGGTGGACTGGAAGGGTAGTGGAAGTGTGGGAAGATAATCGTTGCGGCACAGGAATTGTGATTGAGTCCGGATATTGGGAGCATATTTATTGCCATGTCAAGGGACGGGTGAGAACCAATCAAGGTCGTCCTTATTTGATCGATTACGGCGGTGGCATTATTCTTTGGGAAGGTCAGATGGTGAATTCTGGCGATCGCATTGCTAGAGTGGGTATGACCGGACGTACCAGTGGTCCCCACTTGCATTGGGGTTTGAAATATGCCGGTCAATGGGTTGACCCTAGCATGATTTTATTGGCTATGTCCCAATCTCGCGTTGCTGGACGATAGCTGAGTAGGAGAATGGGGAGGATATGAGGACATGAGGACATGGAGACACGAAGATAGATCATTCCCTATTCCCTATTCCCTATTCCCTATTCCCTATTCCGTTAGCCTGTCTGGAAAATATTTTTGACCATTCCCTTTTTCAATCCCGCAGCCGCTCGATCTAATTCATCGACTTCCCCAGGGGTTAAAGACCAACCTAATGCGCCGATATTTTCTTTGGCTTGACGGGGATTCTTTGCACCAGGGATGGGAATTGTACCTTTAGCCATACACCAATTTAATGCGACTTGTGAGGACGTTTTGTGGTGAAATTTGGCGATCGCGTGTAGGCATTCTAAAACCGGCTTTACTTGGGGCAATAACTCCTGAAATAACCCCTTACGCAGTCCTTGGGGTAGGGGGCCAGATTCCGTATATTTCCCGGTTAACAGTCCTAACGCTAAGGGACTATAGGCAATTAGTTGAATGCCCAAATCATCACAGACTGCTTTCAGATTGAGTTGGGTCACTGGAGCGGTGGATAAGAGAGAATATTGTACCTGTAGGGTGAGAACAGAAATCCCTCTGTTGTGCAAATGTTTGACTACTTTCTGTAATCGTTTGGGCCCATAATTGGATAAACCCACTGCTTTTGCTTTTCCCTGTTCATATAAATCAGCTAACCCATCTAAGAGGGCCCATTCTTGCCAAGGGGCATAATTAGCAGTAGACCAATGCATTTGCACTAAATCAATGGGTCGTTGCAAGCGTTGAGCAGATGATTCTCCGGCTTGCACCATGGCATTTCGGGTTAAGCGCCAAGGATAAGGGGCGAGTTTGGTGGCGATACAAAGACTATCAATATTGGCAGCAATACACCCTTGGGCAAATTGTCCGAGGAGCTTTTCACTTTGGCCATTGAATTTACCGGTTCCGTAAGAATCTCCAGTGTCGAATAGGGTAATGCCATTACTCACACAGAGATTAAAGACTTTTTGTAAGTCTCGATCCATGGTAGGGTCATATTGCCAGAGTAATCGATTGCCCCATGCCCAGGTTCCGCATCCCATTTTGGGTAAAGATAAGGTGGAAGTGCTTGCCATTTTTAAGGGTAAAGTCTGATAAAATAATTAATGAGGATCGCAGCGAATTTCGACGAGGAAACCATCGGGATCGTAGAAGTAAATGCCACGTCCTGTGGGGCGACTGACGGGGCCGCGATCGATCGCTACTTGATGATGCTGGAGGACAGAAATGGCACGATCGAAGTCTTCTGGGGCGATGTCAAAGGCGAGATGGTTGGCGCGAGTAAATTGGGTTTTGGGATTGGGGTCTGGAGGAGATAATTCGGGTTCCCAAAATAGGTCTATAATGATGCCATCAGGAGTACGAAAGTTGGCGACTTTTCCAGTAGCGACGAGCTTAATGAGAGTTTCGGGGACTTGTTCGCCAGTGAGTTCTTCTAAGCCTAGGATTTGACCGTAAAAATTCCGGGAAGCATCCATGTTTTTGACGTTGAGGGCAATATGATGGACGGTTTTCAGGTGACCTTGGAGGAGGGGCGGGGAGTTCATGTTTAGATAGGTTTAGTGAATGATGGCTATGGTGTTATGTTAGAACAGTTTAAGATTACTCGCGATCGCCTCTCGTTAGAGGAAGTGTATCATTTAGCAGAAGATCCCGGCAATGGGGCGATCTCCCTGATGAGCGGTATGGTTCGCAATCAAACCGAAGGTAAACCGGTGATGGCTCTAGATTATCAAGCCTATGAACCGATGGCTCTAGAAATCTTTAAGCAGATTTCCCAACGTATTCATCAAGCCTATCCTAGCGTAAATCGAGTGGTGATTCACCATCGATTAGGATATTTGGAAATTGGTGAAGTGAGTGTGATTATTGCGGTGGGTAGTCCTCACCGAGCAGAAGCTTTTGCTGCTTGTCAGTATGCCATTGATGCGCTCAAAGAAGATGCTCCCATCTGGAAACACGAATGTTGGGCAGATGGAACACAAAGTTGGGTGAAACCTTCGGTAGGCTTCTCGCAGAAGTCAGACAAAAGACAATAGGGGCGAAAAACAAAAACTTTTCGCCCCTATTGGTATTACTTCTCTTTTGTATCGTTGTTGTGACTCGATTTTTTGAATTTACAAGAAATACTAGGAGGAATACCCAATTTAATATCAATGACCAAATCTTGTAGGATCTGAATATACACGCCCTCAAGTTTTTATAGAAGTCAATAAATTAATCATTAAATTTCATTAAGTCCAACGGCGGAAAAATGTGGTTTCTTGCCAATTTTCCGCGGTAAGTTTTTCAATGGCTTCGAGTTTTTCTAAGGATAGGGATTGAAAGGCTTGGGCAACTTTAACATTTTCTTCAAGTTGAGTGACATGTTCAGCGGCAACAATACAAGAATGAATTCCAGGTTGGGATAAAACATAGCCTAGGGCTTGATCCATACCGGCTAATCTTCCGGGTTCTAAAAGTTTGCCATAGGCAGGAATTTTCATTGCTATAACGCCAACGTTTTTTTGTTGGGCAACGGGTAAAATTGTGGGGATAAAGGGACGGGGATGATGTTTATCGGCTGCGTTGATCGAAACTAGGGTGGTATCAAAGGGATAACGGTTTAATCCTTCTGCAAGAATAGCGGGTTCATGGTGTCCGGTAATGCCGCTAAACCGGACAATTTTTTGAGCTTTGGCTTCTTCTAAAGCGGCGATCGCCCCATCTTGGGCAAATATGCGATCTAATTCTTCTCCAAAAGAGACATGGTGAAATTGCCAAGCATCCAAATAGTCGGTTTGCAAACGCTTCAAAGATTGTTCTAACTCTCGCCAAGCGCCATCGCGATCGCGAGCAGCCGTTTTCGTGGTTAAGAATACTTGGGATCGATAGGATGGTAAAACTTTTCCTAAATAATTTTCACTAGGGCCATAACTGGGGGCTGTATCAAAATAACGAATTCCTAATTCTAGTGCCCGTTCAATAATTGCGATCGCTTCTGATTCTGCTCCATTCCAGGATAGGGGCGTTTTTCCTGCTCCCCCTAAGCCAAAAACCGGTAAGCTCTCCCCCGTTTTGCCCAAAATTCGCTCCGGTAAAGGAGTTCCTGAATTAGCCAAAACCACTCGAGAGCGGGAAGAAGAGCGACTTAGGGCACTTAGAGTTGCGCCTAAAGAGGCGATCGCGCTACTTACTCAGGAAAAAAGTTCGTCGTTTCATCCCTTGACCTCCCTGCACTATTTTCTAAAATCCAGTATAATTTAACTAAAAGGTTCCTTTAGCATCTCCAGGAGCATGTCGCCTGTTCTTCAATCTGACGGTGCGATCTAATCCTCTTAAGTTTCCTATTTATCGATAGAATTGAGATGAAAACGAGTTTAGCCAGTCCATCAACACTAAATCTTGAGCAAATTATAGAGCGAATTTTTGAAACTCGCCAAATTTCTCGCGCCGATCAAGAAAGTTTTATGAGATTATTGTTATCCAAAGATGCCCTAAGTTTTGCCGATCAACGCCAAATCGATCGGGTATTTGAAGGATTACGCCAAGGTCGTCTACGAGTGGTAGATTAAACTACAACGCTCTGCTTTCCTAAGAGCAGTGTTTCCAACGCTTCAGTATCAATCAAATACAGCGCAAAGCGCTGTTATGAGGGACAGTGTTGATTCCTCAAAGCTATGTACCAAAAGCCTATTCCCTATTCCCTAGCGCAAAGCGCTATATTGCCCCAAAATTTATTCTTAAATCAGCGATCGCCGAAGGGTTCGTAAATCCTTTAATTTCAACAACAATTTTTTCTTTCGCTTTACGAGCCGCCATTAATTTCGTCACTCCTAAATCAACAAATTATCATGTCTGGTTGTTTGTGCTTTCTGCCCACTGATTTTGTATAGCAAGAGAGGGGAGAATGAAGACATTTTCTATTACTTGTTCCCTAAAACCACAATTTAGCTGTCCTAACTTAACGAGTTCCTTGCTATATTGTTTACTTCTTCCGAGGTCAAATCGCGCCATTGGCCAGGGTTTAAAGCTCCTACTCCTAACCCTGCTAAGGAAACCCGCACTAATCTTAATGTCGGATATCCTACCGCTGCTGTCATCCGCCGTACCTGACGGTTGCGCCCTTCAGTGAGTGTGATTTCTAACCAAGCTGTGGGGACGGTTTTCCGGTAGCGAATCGGTGGATTGCGTTCTGGAAGATTCGGTTCAGGGATAATTTGTACTTGGGCAGGCCGAGTTTTACCGTCTTTGAGCTTGATGCCTTGACGCAGGGGATTTAAGTCTTGGTCGTCAGGAATGCGTTCTACTTGTACCCAGTAGGTGCGCGGATGGCCATAGCGCGGGTCAGAAAGACGATGCTGTAGAATGCCATCATTAGTTAAGAGCAGCAACCCTTCACTATCCCGGTCTAATCTACCCACGGGATAAACCCCAGGAACAGGTATATAATCTTTTAGTGTTTCTCTGGCTGATTTGCCTTGGGTATGGGGATTATCATCCGTGAATTGACAGAGAACGTTGTAGGGTTTGTAAAACAGGATATGGCGCTGAGGCCGATCGCCGCTAGAAGCAGATTTCATGGGTATCACTAGGGTAGTAAACCGCGATCGCCGGCAGTTTTGAGCCAGTTGGGATATTCTGTCATCAGTAGATCGTACAAGTCTTGGTCGGCGATCGCCTCCGGGTCTTCTACACTGAAGAAATCGGCATTATCGATATATCGTCCCTCCAAATCATCCAAATTTTCTAAAAACTCAAATTGACTGCCGCCGCTCAAAAAGCCTAAAATGCCCCCACGCTTGGATTTGACATCTTTACTCGATTTCCCAATCGCCATAAATTGCCAGAAAATCGGCTCATAGGATGACCATTGTAACTGTTGTTCGGACGGGTCGCGATCGAACGGTTGTCCATCGGTGACAAACATCACGTAAACAGGGACATTAGCCTTCAATGGCGATCGCCGATTTCCACCTCTGGCATCAGGAAAATAAGTATTCCTAATGGCTTGCAATGCTGGAGAATAGTTAGTTCCTCCTGAACCTCGATATTGATTTTGAGCTTGACCGATAAAATTATGGAAGTTCTCTACCGTCATCTCGCCCATATCCTGGGAATTTCCGGCAAACAAGAAAATCTTAATCGCTCCATCATCATCAAACCGACAACCGAGGGCTAATATTTTTTCCGCTAACCGTTGAATTTTACCGGAGTGATAGAGTGAGTACATAGAACCAGAAACATCTAAACAAAGAGCAACTTGTGCTTGATGGTTGGTTAAATTTGCCTTTTGCAAAGAAATATCAGCTTTTTTGACTAAATCGAATAAGAGAGGCGCTTCCTTTTCCAATTTCTTCTCTAATTCAACCGCTTTTGCTCTGCGGGTGGATTCGGGAGCAGGAGGAGGAGGAGCGGGTGGGGTAGCTCCTTCTTGATGATATTGGTCTAAAAAGCCTTGTAATCCAGAATCATACCCTTGACCAAGGGCATGAAAACGCCATTGCCCTCCTTTCTGATAAATGCGACCAAATTCTAGGGCTGTTTCTGAAGTAAATGCCTCAGTTAAAGCATAACGGGCTAATTCTTCCTGGGTTTGGGGATTGGAGATCGCCATAAATGCTTGGTCAATGTGACCAAAACTTTGCTTTTTCTCCACTCCTTCATGAATAGTGACCACAAACACCAGTTCAGTAATCACCGGGCTGATTTGACTCAAATCAAGCATAAAGCTTTGCCGACCTTCTCGAGAATCTTCTAGTCGTTGCAAAGCGCGATCGGGCGATCGGGCATTATTATAAAATACAAAATATTCTTCGGCGGGAATCAGTCCATTCGCCCCTAACATAAATACCGAGCCATCAATATCATATCCTGCTTTTGTGGCGCTCCAACCCACCTCAATCTGAAGTTGTTGCACATGAGGATAAGTTTGAGACAGATTAAACCGTGCGCCTTTTGTTAATTCAGTAGTCATAGATTGAATCTCGAATATCTTTTCTATTTTACGATTATTGCCTATTGCCATTCGTGCCTATTGCCTCAAAACAGAACCCAACTGTCCTAATTAACTGATTCCTTACTATAGATATTAGTCCGGTACATCCAGTAATTCAGACCTGAAAAAAACATCATAGCAATTAAGCTAGAATAGATAGCGAGTGAACTCATCTCCACCAGCAATAAAGAACTAATGATTTCTATAGCAATCAAGCCAATTACTATATTAGCAAGGGTTTGCCGATTTAAGAGAGAAGATAATATTGCCCCCAGGGGAGCGCCTACCACAACTACAGGAACTGCCGCCAACCAATAACTGCGAATAGGCTCTATAAAGCTATTCAATACTAAGGCATGAAATGCAAATCCAAAAACAGCATTTATGGCCATCAAAATCACAGAAGTGGATGTAGCAACTCTTTCGCAAAATCGAAAGAGAATAACCATTACAGAAAAACAAAATACATTAATACCACTACCGACTAGACTACTAATCATTCCTCCTATGGTTCCAGCAAGTAGCCAGATGATTCGCTCATTTGCTGTCCAGATTGGCATCCCTAGATGGACTTCTCTCGGTAATCGGTTTAAGGCTAATAAGGTAATTCCAAAACTGGCCAATATCACTGTGAATGATATTTTTATTACATCTGGGGGCAAAACAGGTGCTAATAAACTCGCACCAAAAACCATACCAATTATACCACCAATACTACCCCAAAAAATAACCTTCCAATCCACTCGAATTCCAGTCAAAATAATGCCTATACTTGCGGCTGTAATACCGATGCTTTGAATGGCTAAGGAAAATATTTTTGCATCTGAGGGGGTAATGTTGAGAATCTTTGTAAATACAGGAAAAACAACCGCAGATCCGCCCAAACTTGTTCCTCCTGCAACTGCCGATCCAAAGATCATCGTTAAAGCAATTTCCCAATACTCCATAACATAAGAAATAGCTCGCTCGATACCGAGTAAGCTTAACCAGATTGTCCAAACTGTAACGGCGATACAGATCGTGACAGTGCGTTTGCGAATCGAGATCTTATTAGGGGAGTTCAAGTCTTTAGTCCTGTTAAATTATTGAATAAAAAATAGAGTTTTTTGACGACTGGGTATGTCGAAGAGTGAATGGGAACTCCAGATTAAGCTAACACAATTATTCTCAAGGCGATCGCCGATGGCCATGAAACGCCCTTCGCTCTCATCTCCATGACCCACTCCCAACGGAAAGTGCTATATCTTGACTGAGCTAGATGCTAGGGAGTAAAAAGAGTTAGAGCAACTATGGGAGAAAAGTTTATAACATTTCTTGCTTCTATAGAGTCTGGCTTCAAGCCTTAGACCCTAAGCCATACAATCTTTTGCCCATTGTCCAGCGTGCCCTATTCGCTATTCTACTGGCTGCTAGCTGGTGAACCCATCCATAGTCAGCCGATTGACCCGATCCAGATTCAAGTATTTATTTACTTCTGGG
>NZ_CEZBFX010000108.1:12094-17305 GCF_982964205.1 Roseofilum sp.
ATCCATAGTCAGCCGATTGACCCGATCCAGATTCAAGTATTTATTTACTTCTGGGAAACTAAAATAATTGCTACTCTAGCCTATGTCCCGCTTAGTCGCACAACCTCAACATCAGAAACTAACCATGCGGCTAACTCGTAGTTTTAGTCGCTTAGAAGATTTTGGATTTAGCCTGACGGGATTATTAGTCTGGCCGGGAACGGTGATTGGAATGGATTATGCTTTAGGCCCTCAAGCACTATGGGTTTGGTTACCTGCTGTTATTGTGGCGATCTTACTCAATCTCCAATTAGCTCGGTTGGGCAGTTATTGGCCGGAGATGTCAGGCGGCACATCCAACTACGCAACCCGCTTGCTAAAGTCTTATCCAGGTTTGGGTTTATATGCAGCCAGTGGTTACTTCATTAGTTGGGCAGCTCTGATTCCCATTAATGCTATTGTTTTGACGGATTTAATTGCAGCGCTCCTAACGCCCTATAGCATTGAGATCCCCAATACAGCTCTCAATATTGGCTTTACCTTAATTGCCTTTATCTTAGCGTTCAGTGGCAACCGCGCCCTAGCCATTCTACACCTGATCTTTATGCTGCCGGCGATCGGCTTCCTCCTAGTTTTTGCGATTCAGGGATTGGGGTGGTTAGTTCTGTCTCCGGACAGTCCAGGCTTTTTCCCCGATCGCTGGTCTCCTTTCGCGCCAGTAGAATGGGCAAAATGGTATTTAGTCGCCGTCTATGCTGTTTATGGTAGTGAAGGTGCAACGGCCTTTATTGCTGATAGTCGCCAACCCAGTTCAGCACTCCACTATCTGAAACTGACCGCTGGACTATTGCCCATTGTCTATATTGGCGGCTCTTGGGTGGTTATGAGATTGGATAGAGATCTCACATTCGGAGACGATACTCTGCTCAACCTGATCCAAAGCGCTCAGTCCTTTTGGGGAGACTCGGCCACCGTATTAATTGTATTGCTTATTGCCTTTGCCTCTTTGCTCAGTTGTGCCACCACAGTCGCCCTAAGTGCTAGAGTTCTCTACCAACTTGCTCTTGATGACTATATTTCCCCAGTATTTGGCGTGGTTTCCCGTCGAGGCGTTTTAGGGCCTGCCCTCACTGCCACATTAATCATTAGCATCGCTTGCTTAATTTGGGGAAATGTTTTGCGGATTATCTCCATCACCGGAATTGGCTATCTCGTTTCCATGATGGTGCTTCATCTGGGACTATGGCTCAATCGTGAAAAGCCCGAAGTGCTTTGGCCGTGGTGGTCTCTCGGTTTTCTGATCGTCGAAACCCTGGTGCTGGTGGTTGGCGGTTTAGCTTGGAGCGTGACTGATTTTTGTGTGGGTTTAGCCATCCCAATCGTACTGATTTTAGGCGATCGCGCGATCGATCGATTGTCCTTAAAACTGCCCATTTTTCAGCCCACTTGGTGGAACAAGCGCTATCAAATGAGGCCAGCCGGAGATTTTAATGATTTTGTTGGGCTTCAAGTCTCGGTATTGATCTTTCTCGTTTGCGGGGCAGCAGCACTCGGTTGGTTGATGAGTTCTCGATTCCACTGGCTGCCCCCAGAGATCCGAAATAGCGTGCTGGTGATTGTTATCTTAACAGTGGGATTTGTAGGAGTAGCGATCGCCTGTTGGACAAGCTTACCTCAAGTTGCTAGAATTGCCGAAGCCAGAGAACAAGCAGAACTTTTATTTACCATTGCCCAAGATGCCATCGGAGCGATCGACCGCCTGGGAGTCATTCGCCAAGTTAACCCAGCCATGACCGCATTGTTTGAAACCGATAGACGCGACCTGATCGGCCGCCCCCTCAAAGACTATCTAAGAAATTTGCCGGATACTGTAGAACGCTGGCCGCGATTGAGCGAACAGCAATTAATCTTAGGGGAACGGGCGATCGTCCTAGAAATGTCCACCTCAGAATTAACCCACAACTTTTTTGAAGAAAATGTCATTATTCTGCGAGATATTACTGAACAAAAACAAGCTGAAACTGCCCTACGAAAATCAGAGTCCCAACTCAGAGAGCAAGCGCAACAATTAGAATTGAGAGTTGAAGAGCGCACTGCCGAACTCCAACTTGCCAAAGAAAAAGCCGATACTGCCAGCGCTGCAAAAAGCAACTTTATTGCCAGCATGAGTCACGAACTGAGAACGCCCCTCAATGCCATTCTCGGTTTTTCCCAACTGATGATTCGCTCCCCAACCCTGCCAGAAGAACACCAAGAAAACGTGAGCATTATCAACCGTAGTGGAGAACATCTACTCACCTTAATTAACAATGTTCTCGACCTCTCGAAAATTGAAGCTGGACGAACCACTCTGAATCCCAAGAACTTTGATTTGTATCGCTTACTCTCCGATATAGAAGATTTACTACACTTGAAAGCAGAGGCAAAAGGGCTACACTTAGGAATAGAATGGGAGCCGGATTTAAACCGGTATATTTGTACCGATGAACTCAAAGTGCGCCAAATTCTGATTAACTTGATTAACAATGCTATTAAATTCACAGAAACGGGAGGAGTATCGGTGAGAGTCGCACCTAGTTCCACCTACTCTGATACCCAGGTTAAACTAATTTTTGAAGTAGAAGATACCGGAGCTGGAATTGCAGAACAAGAATTAGACCAGCTCTTTGAAGCATTTTCCCAAACCACCAGCGGCAAAAAGGCCCAAGAGGGAACCGGATTAGGCCTAACGATCAGCCGTTCCTTTGTCCAATTGATGGGAGGTGAGCTGACAGTTCGCTCCCAGGTTGGAAAAGGCACAGTCTTTCAATTTGATATCAACGCTATTCCTATAAAACAAGACCAAGTCGAAGCGCGCAAACCCAAACAGCATGTTATCGCCCTCGAACCCGGTCAACCTCGCTACCGGATTTTACTGGTCGATGACAAGCCTTTGAATCGCAAGTTATTAAACCAATTGCTATCTCCCTTGGGGTTTGAACTTAAAGAAGCCAGCAATGGTAAAGAAGCCATAGAAACTTGGCGCAATTGGGAACCCCACTTGATTTGGATGGATATGAGGATGCCAGTTCTGGATGGATACGAAGCAACACGCCGGATTAAAACCACAATTAAAGGACAAAATACGGTAATTATTGCCCTAACTGCTAGTGTCTTAGAAGAAGAGAGAGCAGTGGTCGTCTCTGCTGGCTGCGATGACTTTCTACGCAAACCATTTCGACAAGAAGAAATCCTGGAGGCTATACAGAACCATTTAGGGGTGCGCTATGTTTATGAAGGCCCCGAAGAAATTGACACTTCCAGTGCAACTTCCACAGAAAATAGATTAACCCGAGAAGCGTTGATGGAACTCCCAGAGACTCTCCGGCAACAATTACAGGAATTGTTACTCACGGGCAATCTTAAGCTGTTGGCCATAGTTCTAGACGAGATTGCTGCTGACGATCCCCCTTTAGCTCAGGCGATCAAAGCATGTTGCGATCGCTTTGACTATCAGAAAATTCTAAATTTACTGACCGAATAATATAAACCTCTATGAATAGTGAGCAAATGAACGGCGATTCAGGCAATATCTTAATTATTGATGATACTCCCGCTAACTTACAACTATTGATGGGTTTGTTATCAGAGAAAGGATACACCGTTAGACCCATTCCGAGCGGTAAGTTAGCCCTCCAAGGCATTCATTTAGACTATCCAGACCTGATATTACTGGATATTTCCATGCCAGAGATGGATGGCTACCAAGTCTGTCAGCATCTCAAAGAGGATGAAAGAACGCGAGATATTCCGGTGATTTTCGTCAGTGCTTTTGATGAAGTGCTGGACAAATTGAAGGCCTTTGAAGTCGGTGGAGTCGATTATATTACTAAGCCGTTTCAGGCGGAAGAGGTTTGGGCGAGGGTAAAAACCCATCTCTCTTTGCACCGCTTACAACAGGAATTACAGCAAAAAAATGCACTTCAAGATCTAAAATTAGCGGAACAAAATGTGCTACTGCAACAGACCAACCAAGAATTGTGCCGACGCTTAGAGCAACTTCAAGAAGCCCAACTGCAATTAGTCCAAGGTGAAAAAATGGCTACATTAGGTCAGTTAGTGGCAGGAGTCGCCCACGAAATTAATAATCCTCTCTGTTTTATTGGTGGGAATATCGGTGCTGCACAAGACTATTTGCAAGACTTGCTCGAAATTCTGGCTCTCTATCAAGAAAACACGTCCCCTCCTGAGTCAATTCTGGACGAGATTGAAGATTTTGATCCTGATTTTATTCGGGAAGATTTTCCTAAACTGATTGAATCGATGCAAACGGGATGCGATCGCATTCAAAATATTAGTACGTCGTTGCGAACTTTTTCTCGCAGTGATGCTGGTGAAAAAGTTAAATTCAATCTCCATGAGGGTCTAGATAGCACTCTCTTAATTCTCAAATATCGACTGAAAGCCAATGAAGAACGACCCGCTATTGAGATCGTGAAAAACTATGGCGATATTCCTGAAATGAACTGTTATGTTGGCCCCATCAATCAAGTATTTATGAATCTTTTGTCTAATGCTATTGATGCCTTGGATGAAAGCAATGCAGGAAAACCATTTACAGAAATTGAAACGAAACCCAATTGCATTACTATAAGCACAGAATTTAGTCAAGATAAAAAATGTATAATCGTTAGAATTGTGGATAATGGCAGGGGAATGCCAGAAGAGGTGAAAACGAAAATATTCGAGCAAGGATTTACAACGAAGGCGGTGGGAAAAGGTACAGGGTTGGGACTGGCGATCGCCTACAAAATTGTCCAAGAACAACATGGTGGGACAATAGCTTTCAGATCGGAATTGGGTAAAGGGAGTGAATTTACGATTACTATTCCTGAATTAAATGATACAGAGATAAAAAATGGATAGGTTAGTGCGATCGCCAAAACCAGGTTATGGACTCTTCAGCAAGATAGGAGGAATGGGATCGCCACGCAGGAGCGATCGCGATCTCTACTGGAATCTAAATATAAAGGCTATAATCTAAATTTCGCCAAAAGTACATAGACAAATGGTCTTGAAGTTACCTGTTGATGAAATTAGGTAAAGCAGACCCGTACCACCAGCAGAAGTAAACTATACTTCTGAACAGGACAAAGGCACTTCTTTGGCGATCGCTATCCCTAATAAAGACTAGACTAATGACCCCAACACTTCCTGGCTATCAAATTGGCTCAAAAATCTATGAAGGAGAGC
>NZ_CEZBFX010000109.1:0-17244 GCF_982964205.1 Roseofilum sp.
ATGTACAGCTTAGTCTAGGTTTGTCATAGTTTGTCTAAGTTTTTTAGAACGGTTTGGGCAAACCCTGAAGGGCAATGGGAATCGGTAATAGGCGATCTCTGTGCCTCCGAGTCTCACAATCCTCCCATCTCTGGATCGATCTGATAACTGAGCCACTCAGTTCCCTCCGCAGTGGTTTGAGGACGCAACAGTCGCCAGGTTTCTCCCTCGATTTGTTCCTGGACATAGATTTCAAAGGGATTTTGGCGCTGTTTAAGAGACTGTCCAGACAGTTGAATATCGAGATTATAGGTTCCTTGGATATGGAAGGTGGGTAATTTCTGGTCAGGGAGGCGATCGCTACTACTAATCTGAATCCCTTTAACATCAAGTTGGGGCGATCTTTCAATATGCAGAGGAGTATTCAGTTGTACTTGAGTCAGATGCAGTTGTAGGGCGATCGCTTTTTTCACCAGAGCTTGCCTGGGACTGCCTCCGGTGTTACTACAAGCCACTAATAGCCCAATTAGAACTATGACCATCAGTTTACCGATCCATTTCCATATTCTATCCATAACCACCTGATTACCCTGTCAGACCAATCCCATTGTATCGGTTTAGAGCCATGTTTCATTTGAATAGCCACATGTTATAACTAGAAAGAAACACACACAAGGGGTTCAACCCTTTATCGGTCAGAGACTACAAGAGTCTTACCCCTAGGGTGACACTACCAACAAGGTCAATAGATTCATGGAAATTTGGGTCATTAGTTTATTTCTCATTGGGCTAGGTTTAGCTGGATTTGGGGCAATTTGGACTCTAGTGATTTCCTTTGGAGAAAGCATTTTTTGGGGAATCTCCTATCTATTTTTACCCTTTATTGGTGCGCTTCTATTTATTAGTATAAAATGGAATAAACGGTCGGTTAAGATGAGCCTCTTCTCTCAACTGGTGGGCATAATCTTCATGGGAATTAGTGCGATTCTTGCGATCCTGCAAAATTGGAGCTTCCAAAACATTATTGCTCACTGGACTCCAAAAGAAAAATCGGAAACTTCTGTGACTCAAGTGAGGCTCAACTATCCCAAACAAACTGCCCTATCAGTCGAAGTATCTCCTGAAACACAACCTCCCTATGAACCCTCAATTTCTTTAAGATCCTATGGTTCGCGCTCTCAGTTTAAGCGCTATATGGAAGTGGGGTATCATGCCTTCGATCTAGAGGATTATCACACTGCACTGATTAATTTTGAACAAGCCTTAAAAGAGCAACCTGATAATACTTACGCCAAAAAAGCGGTTGAAAATACCCAACAGCGCATTCAACAAGGCAGCTATACCCAGCTCATGAATGCTGGATATCAAGCATTCGATCGCCAAGACTATGCGATCGCCCTCGAATACTTTCAAACCGCCCTCGAACACCGTCCTGGGGACTCCTACGCCCTCAAAGCGATTGATAATACGCAACGCAAGCTTAACCCTTAATCTGGATCGTTACTTAACTCCGGTTGTAACTCAATAGTAAACCGAGTCCCCTCTCCTGGAGATGAATCACACCAGAGTCGTCCTTGATGTTTTTCCACAACAATTGTATAACAGATCGATAATCCCAAACCTGTCCCTTTACCCGGCGGTTTAGTGGTGAAAAAAGGATCGAACACTTGAGAGCGGATAGACTCTGGAATTCCATTCCCATTATCAGCAATAGAAATTCTCACGTTTGCCCCTTCAATTTCCGTTTTAATCTTAATGTAACGATCGTTTCCTATTTTCTCATCTAACGCATCAATTGCATTACTCAGAAGATACATAAATACCTGATTTAATTGTGCTGGATAACAATCAATCAAAGGTAAATCACCATAGTCTTTAATAATCAGTATTTCAGGACGATTTTCTTTCCCTTCTAGACGGTGATTTAAAATCACCAGAGTGCTATCTATTCCCTCATGAATATCGACAGACTTCATCTGAGCCTCATCCATGCGGGAAAAATTGCGTAAGGAGGTCACAATTCCCTTAATTCTCTCAGTTCCCGACTTCATAGATGTCAAGATTTTTTGTAGATCTTCCTGGATAAACTCCACATCTTTATCTTCTAAGGACTCTTGTAGTTCAGCCTCTGGATCGGGATAAGTCTGTTGATAATCGTTCAGAAGTTCTAATAAATCCTTAGCATATTCTTGAATATAGCTTAAATTTCCATGGATAAAACTGACAGGGTTATTAATTTCATGGGCAACTCCAGCCACTAAATTTCCCAAACTAACCATTTTTTCATTTTGAATTATCTGCGCTTGAGTGCTTTGTAACTGCTCCAAGGTTTGCCTTAATTCTTGGGCTTGCTTTTTCGTTTTTTCAAGTAAATCAGCCTGTTGAATTGCTACTCCCAATTGCTGACTGATTTGACTGACAAATTCTATTTCAGTCGCCGTCCAATTCCTAGATTTACCACACTCATGAATGCAGAGTAATCCCCATAGTTCATTACCTTTAATTAAGGGCGTAACTAGATTAGCTCTGACTTGAAATTGGGCTAAAATTTCTCGGTGACAATCACTAATTTGGGGAGTGTAAATATCTGGAATAGCACTAATACGTCCTTTTAAGTATTCAGCCGCAAACTGTTCCCCAAAGCAATGATCGTAAACTTGAATCGAACTAGCGGGTTTCCAAGGAGATTTCACATCCTCACAAATGACTTCACCATGCCAAGCTAAATCAGAATTAAATTGAAAAACGGCTACTCGGTCTGTATTGAGAACCTCAAGGAGTTGGACAACCGTCGTTTTCAAAATGGTTTCTAAATCCAAGGAAGACCGGATTTTGGAGATCACCTCTGTGAGTAAGCGATAATAGATGAGGCGATCGGAGGATAAATTACAACGGACATCTTGACCTGCTTGATTCCAAGTCAGTGTCATTGATCCTTCTCTATTAGCTCTATTAGACAAAGTATTATTCATAATAAACTGCATGGGAGCGCTAATCAAAATTAGAGGACTTTATGTTGACTGAATATGTATTTAGATTCATGCACCAACTGATAATGAAAAGATTAAGGCTCTATTCAAATTTCACACCCTTCTTTATCATAGTGTGTTTTTCTCATTTTGCTTGAAGGATCTGTTCAATAGAATCCTTAATACCAATAAAGATTAAATAGTTAAGGATTTGATGGAGTACTTCCCGCTGGGGAGTAGCCTGTATTGCTTAGGGGCTAAGGTTCTAAGCTGTACTCTATAGAAAAGAGAAATCCTATATATTTGTTCCGGATATTACCTCCTATTTGGATCGTACTGATTTGATGGTAAGGAAGTTGGATTTGAAACCTGGGGATAAGTATCATTAAAGTGTTCTTGATTGTAATGATAGACAGTGCGAATGGGATAGGGGATATTAATTTCTGCACCATCACAGGCATTTTTTAAGGCTAACATCACCCGAGTTTGAATGCGGCAGACTTCTCGTTGATTGGGAATTGTCCAATAGCGTACTTTTAAATCAATGGAGCTATCCCCAAAGGCGATCGCGCTAGAGATTAGAATTCCCACAACCCAAGCCGCTACAGAACTCAATTGAATTAATAGAGAGCGCAGCGACTGATTTTTGATTGTCATATCTGTGACGCGAGTGGCCGGCTTGCGGGCAAACTTAGCAGCCCAAGAGGTAAACATCGAAAAGGCGATCGCCACTAAAATCCTTGGAAGCGCCTCAATTCCAGCCCCTACCAGATTCAGGATACTTTGTTTGATTTCTTGAAATAATACATTCATCGGGATGAGGGAACCCTGAACTTTCACTCATTATTGTATACCGCTATGGGCTTGGAAAACCCGGAGATTCCCCATTACCCAACATTAATTCAGTATAAATCGGGGAGGGGTGAGCCAAAATAGGTCACTGTGTCCCACAGGAGAACCCACATCCGGTAAAGCAATGCCGATAATACCGGCTTTTTTGACAATCAGACGTGATTTTACTTCTCCCCAAACCAAAGACTCCGCCCAATATCCAAGATTCGGTTCATGCCCGACTAAGGCTAACTGTTCATAGTTACGCCATGTTTTCCCCTCCTCCCACCAGGATAAAAGATCGCCTTCAGGGGCTAAATGGGATGATGTTTTTACGTCCTTACTCAGTCCCACAGTTTGCAAAATTTCCGCTGTTTGTTTAGCCCGGATAAGGGGACTGGTGAGAATCAAATCAAATGTAATCCCTAATTCCTGCAAGCGTTGGGCAACTTTAGTGGTTTTCTTGATACCCTCTGGGGTTAAGGGGCGCTGGCGATCGTCTTGGGTATAATCGTCTCGATTAGCCGCTATACCATGACGGATTAAGTAAAGGTTAGTCATAATTTTTTATTCCAGATTTCCAAACTTTTCTTGATAACGGTTTAAGAGGGCTTGTAATTCTTCAGCTCGTTGCCGTTCTTGTTCAGCTTGCTCTATGGCTTCTTGTCTAGCTTGAGATTCTGCTTTCAACGCAGCCCTTAACTCAGAGGAAATTAATAGCTTTTCTCCTGTATCTTGCCGATAAAATCCAATGAGCTTTCCTTCAGGCAGCAGCCGCAAGTTTAGGGCTTGGCTAAGGCTATCGGTAATCAGTTGATATGTCCCTGTCACTAAACGATATCCTTGTAATTGTCCTTCAATCCATTCTCCTTTGGGGTCAAAGAGCCAATATTCTTCTACTTCGAGTTGTTCATAGAGGTCTTTTTTGAAGCTCAGATCGCGATCTTTAGTACTTTCTGAGGTCATCTCAAAGATTACTTTGGGGACTTCTCCTTCTTCCCAGATTTTATAGTTATCTCGGCCGCCTGGCTCACCGTCAAAGATGACCATGATATCAGGAGCGGTGCGAAGCCGGGGAAATCCTTGGGAATAGTAGAGAAATTGGTCAGCGAGGACGGTGACTTGTTGACCGGCAAGATGATTTTTTAGCACTTCAAGAGTAGTTAGAATTGCATCGAGACGATCGTAAGTTTCAGCCATGGGTTCACCGTCGGCACTAGGGTAAAGAATGGAGGTTGATGGAGAAGTTGAGGATGTAATGAGGGAAGTCATAGAGATTAAAATTTTTCATTAGTTTTCAGGTTGGAGTAACCATAACCCAGTGTAGGTCATGCCAGAATTGTCGGGTTGAATGAGAAGAAAATGTAGCCCTTTACTTTGTTGTTTTTTTTGTTCGTATTGGTGACCGGCTTGGCGAACTTCGCTATCTTCAAAGGTGGTAATAATCCACCGATCGCTCAATCCGGATTCGAGAATGAGACCATCTGGTTGACCGGGAATAAAGTTAAGACTGATAGGGTTAGCCTCAGTAAACCATTGGGCTAATTGCAACGATTGGCGATCGCCATCAATAACGACTCCGGGAATAGGAAGCGTGGAGGGAATACCCAGATTAATCGGCCAAAGGTCTTCGGGTAGGGATTTAATGGGAATGGGGCGATCTCCAATTCCTTGAAGTAAATCTTGAGCGCTAACTGTCGCAAACCGCCAGCGATCGCCCCATAATTCCTCGGGTAAGGGCAGCGGAGGAGGGCGATCTAAGCGAATAGGATGCTTTAACTCATCAACGATCCACTGTTTCAGGGTGGGGGTACGTCGGATGGGAATGACTGGAATACCCAGGGTTTGAGCAACGGGTTCGAGTAGATGGAGGGTTTGGGGACGGAAAACGTGTAGCTCATCCGGAAGCGCTGCAAATTGCCCAAATTCACTCAATAACCAATCACGACTAACTTGTGACTGAGGACAAAGGGCACGATAGCGAAACGTTCCAGGGGACGGTTCACAAATCCATAACTCCCAGAGTATTTCCTGGGTGTTGGTTTCTGAAGGGCGGCGATAACAATCGACTTGCCAAGTCTGCATAGGAATCTATCCAAATCGTTATGTTTTCTTTACAGGAGATTCCGTTTGGGAAAAATCATGTCATCTTAGATCGTATGCTAACCCAAGGATTTCTAGAAGTGCTTATGGAACCTGCCCTAACTCAATTTGGTACTCAGATGTCTCGCTTGAGTGGAGTGCGAGCCATTATGAAAGATATTATCGAAACGTTGCGTGCTGGAGGAGGGCAGCAATTTATTAATTTGAGTGCGGGGAATCCCGTAATTTTACCACCAGTGGAACAGGTGTGGCGCGAATGTACGGCTGATTTACTCGCAAGTCCTGAATATGGGGAAGTTGTCTGTCGGTATGGATCTTCCCAAGGCTATCAACCGTTGATTGATGCGGTGGTGACTGATTTCAATCAACGCTACGGCTTGAATTTGAGCGATCGCAACATTTTAATTACTCCAGGCTCTCAGTCGGTTTATTTCTATGCCGCTAATGCCTTTGGGGGCTATACTTCTGAGGGGAAACTCAAACAGGTAGTTTTACCCCTAAGTCCTGAATATACCGGTTATGGTGGAGTTTGTTTAACGCCGGAAGCTCTCAAAGCCTATCAGCCCAAATTAGATATTGAGGAAGGCAATCATCGGTTTAAGTATCGCCCCGATTTTAGTCAGTTGAGAATTACGGAAGATACGGGATGTTTTATTTTTTCCCGTCCCTGTAATCCGACAGGTAATGTTCTCACGGATGAGGAAGTGAAGAAAATCAGTGGGTTAGCCTCAGAATATAATGTACCTGTGCTGATTGATTCTGCCTACGGGCCGCCTTTCCCCGCCTTGAATTTTACGGAAATGACTCCTCAATTTGGCGGCAATTTGCTCCACTGCATGAGTTTATCGAAGGCTGGATTACCGGGCGAACGCATTGGAGTTGCCATTGGCGATCCAGATCTGATAAGTATTTTAGAAGCCTTCCAGACCAACTTGTGTATTCACTCTTCTCGCTATGGTCAGGCGATCGCCGCTAGAGCCATTCAATCGGGTCAATTGGCAAATTTATCAGAAACTGTCATTCGTCCCCATTATCAAGGCAAATTCGCCCAATTGGAAGCCAGTTTAACCGAGGCTATGCCCAATAGTCTACCTTGGTTTTTACATAAGGGAGAAGGAGCAATTTTTGCTTGGTTATGGTTGCGTGATTTACCGATTACTGATTGGGAACTCTACCAAAGTCTGAAAAAAGTTGGCATAATTGTGGTTCCAGGAAGTACATTTTTCCCTGGCTTGCAAGAAGAATGGGTTCATAAACATCAATGTATTCGCATTAGTCTAACGGCAACGGATGAAGAGATCTCGACTGCCATGAGCAGACTAGCCCAAGTCGTAGAAGCAACTTATTTGCAAACTGCGGTATCTCGTTAATTGGGTTATGGGTAATGGGAATTGGTAAAACTACGTGTTTGCTATTCCCTATTCCCTATTCCCTATTCCCTAGCGCGAAGCGCTATAAAGTTTATGAGTCAAAATGAGTGGATTGAAATTGGTCATATTGTTGCTGCTCAAGGATTAGATGGGCAAGTGCGGGTTTATCCCGATTCCGATTTTCCCGAGCGGTTTTTAGAACCAGGAATGCGCTGGATACAACGGTTGGGTGAAAAGATACCTCAACCGATAGAGTTATTGGACGGGCGCTTAATTCCGGGCAAAGGACTCTATGTGCTAACCTTCGATGGAATAGACACTCGCGATCGCGCGGAAGCCTTGAAAAAAGCTAAACTTTTCGTTCCGGTGAGCGATCGCCCCCAATTAGAAGATAATGAATATCATGTCCAAGATTTGCTCGGTTTAGACGTTTGGATACAGGAAACCGGAGAAAACTTAGGAGTGGTGATCGATCTCATTACCGCAGGAAATGACCTACTGGAAATCAAATTACTAAATCAGAAAGACGCAGCCGATCCAGAAGAGTCTGAAGTGTCTCCTAAACCCATTCCCAGTCGCAAAAGTAAAATCAAGAAGCCGCGCCGCCAAACTAATCGACCAAAAACGGTTTTAATTCCGTTTGTGAAAGAGATTGTACCTGTGGTTGATCTAGAGAAGGGGAAGATAGAAATCACTCCTCCTGAAGGATTAATTGAATAGGCAATTGTTCTATAGCGATTTCAAATGATTTTTAAACCCGATCCCTCAATCCTATAGTATCGATAATGATTAAAAGCCCCCTACGCTATCCCGGTGGTAAAGCAAGAGCCATCAAAAAAATCATTCAACATCTGCCCAAGGAATTTAACGAAAACTGGGAATATCGAGAACCGTTTGTTGGTGGGGGAGCTTTGTTTATTTATCTCAAGCAAACGTATCCAAGCTTAAAAATTTGGATTAATGACTTGAATCCGGAATTGTTTCTCTTTTGGAAAGTCGCGCAATCGGATTTAGATCGATTAGTCTCAGAGGTACGGAACGTTAAGGGAAGTTGTACCGATGGGAAAGGGTTATTTCGGGCGTATTTGCAAGTTAACGTAGAAGACTTATCAGAATTAGAGCGGGCGGTTCGTTTTTTTGTCCTCAACCGGATTAGTTTTTCTGGAACTGTGGAATCCGGTGGGTTTTCTCAGCAAGCATTTTTAAGACGGTTTACGGATTCTTCGATCGATCGTTTGGCTAAGTTAGCGCCTGTGTTGCAAGATGTGAAAATCACCAATCTTGACTATAGTGAAGTGCTAAAACCGCATGGTAAATGGGTTTTTATTTTCTTAGATCCGCCCTATTTGGTTGCCACAGGTTCTAAGTTATATGGCAAAGATGGTAATCTCCATACCAGCTTTGAGCATCAGCGCTTTGCCCAAGAGATGCAAGCTTGTTCTCATCGCTGGTTGATTACCTATGATAATTCCCTAGAAATTCGCAAAAATTTTGAATTTGCCCAAGTTTTCGAGTGGGAATTGCAATATGGGATGAATAATTATAAACAAGCTTCAGCCGCGAAAGGGAAGGAGTTGTTTATTACTAATACTCCCAATCTCTCTATCTAATCTTCTGTAGGATAGAACAGTAGTCCCTATTCCCTATTCCCCATTCCCTATTCCCCATTCCCCATTCCCTATTCCCCATTCCCCATTCCCTATTCCCTATTCCCTAATTCCTATTCCCTAATTCCTATGAATGCACCTCTCGAACGAATTCAACTGTCGCAGACGGCGAAGGATCAGCTAACGAAACTGAAACGGTATACGAAAATTGAACAGTGGAATATTCTGTGTCGTTGGGCGTTTTGTCGTTCTTTGGCGGAACCGTCGATCCCGTCTCCGGTTCCCATTCCCCGTGATAGTAATGTGGAGCTGTCTTGGCGGGTTTTTGGTGGGGAGTTGGCGGAGGTTTTAGCGATCGCCCTCAAACAACGCTGCGTTAATGATGGACTCGGCACCGATCCGGAAACTCTGGCACTTCAATGTCGCCGTCATATCCATCGGGGAATTGGCTATTTGGCGGGCGATCCGAATCTGAAGAAGATTGAAGATTTAATCCGGTTGTGCGATCTCTCTAGCCTTGAGTGAGCGATCGCACGGCTGGGACTCAGTTATTGCAAGAGTTCTGCAATAAACTGGAAACACCTTCCAGTCTACTTATTGATAATTTTTCTGGATTAGTTCAGATTATCCAGTCCCAGACATTAAGATAAGATTCTGATTAAATCTAAGTTGACAAAAAAAGCTAGATCGTGTACCAATTCCCCTGTCTAAGTTGGCACTGGATCTTTACAAAACTTAAAATAAAAATTAATTAGGAATTCCTCTCATTAGTTGTACAATATCTTATAAATTAATTTTTAGTAACTTTTCCTAAAGGAAACGACAGGATGACCATGAGATTGAATCGACGACACTTTATTCTCGCAGCAGGAACAGGAATCGCAGCGGTTGCGAGTAAGAATATAATTAGTAGAGGACCGGCGATCGCCCAACGAACCAGCTTAAACCTCTATTCCTCCCGTCACTACGACACCGATGATGAACTTTACGAGAGCTTTTCCCGTGCGACGGGAGTTAAAGTTAATCTGATTGAAGGCAAGGCAGAACAACTCATCGAACGAGTTAAAAGCGAAGGGGCAAATACCAGAGCCGATGTTTTACTAACCGTTGATGGAGGTAACCTGTGGCGAGCCAAACAAGATGGTATCCTACAATCAGTTAACTCTTCGACCCTGAACCAGAAAATCCCCAATAATCTCAGAGATCCTCAAGGCTATTGGTTTGCCTTCTCGAAGCGAGCTAGGGTGATTATGTATAATAAGAATAAGGTGAGTAAATCCCAACTCTCTACCTATGAGGATTTAGCCGATTCAAAATGGAAAGGGAAAATTTTAATTAGAAGTTCGAGCAATATTTACAACCAATCTCTGGTTGGTTCCTTATTAGCAGCCCATGGTGAAGATCAAATCCTAGCTTGGTCCAGAGGCATGGTTTCTAACTTTGCCCGATCGCCAGAAGGCAACGATACCGCCCAAATTAAAGCTTGTGCTGCCGGAGTCGGTGATATTGCGATCGCCAATAGCTACTATCTCGCTCGTTTAGGTAAATCAAGCGCGCGGGAAGATCAACAAGTCTTTAATACTGTAGGCATCTTCTTCCCTAACCAAACCGGCCCCAATGGTCGGGGAACCCATGTTAATATTAGTGGCGGTGGTGTTGTGAAACACGCCAAAAATCAACAAGCAGCGATCGAATTTTTAGAACATCTCGCAGAGCGTCAAGCTCAACAGTTTTTCGCGGAAGGAAATAACGAGTATCCTGTGGTTGCTGATGTTCCCCTTGATTCTGTGCTGCAAGGGTTTGGTAGCTTTAAATCCGATCCTCTCAACCCCGATGTCTTCGGTAAGAATAATGCAGAAGCCTTAAAATTAATGGATCGAGCCGGTTGGAAATAGTGGTATCGCTTGCATTGCTTAGGAGCTAAGGCTTTAAGCTGTACTTGATAGAAAAGAAAGTCGCGATAACAAGCAAGTAGGGTAGTTTATTAATGCACCCTACTTGATTCACCTCTAAGAAGAAGGCTGAATGCGCTCCACCCTTCCTGTACTGCCATCCATTTTTACCCAATCTCCATCTTGCAAAAAACGGGTAACTCCGGGAATTGAAACAATGGCGGGAATACCCATTTCTCTAGCAACAATGGCAGAATGGGAGAGTAAGCTACCCCGTTCGACTAATACTCCAGATGCGGCAGGAAATAACATAATCCAACCGGGATCTGTACGTTCGGCAACCAGGATTCTACCGGGTTCTAGGATGGCGTTTTCTGGATTGGTAATTACTTTTACTTGCGCTTCGACAATGCCAGGACAACAGCCTAAGCCTTGCAGAGTAGAGTCGGAGTTATCGGAGGGTGTGACAGAAGCGTGGTTTTCCTGGAAACGATTGCCTTGATAGACAATGCCACGGGTTTCAAAGCGATCGCCAATCTCAGAATTCTGCTGATATTCTGCAAACTCCGCCTTTCTCAATTCTACCAAACCTTGCAAATGGGTACAAGTATTCGTCCCTTCCACAAATCCTAAAATCTCGTTGACTTCCAGATAAAAGATATCGCGATCGTCCTGGAGGAGATCGAGCGCAACGAAGCGCTTACCAAGTTCGACAAAAATGCGGCGTACATGGCCAAATAAGCGAGTTCGTTCAAAGCGGAGATTTTCGCGATCGCGCACTCGCTCCCTAGCATTATACAACACCCAATCAAACAGCCAGCGTTTTAAACCAAAGTGTCCCAAAGTTTGACTAACTTTCACCTCCGCTGCTTGGCGCAAGTCCGCCGAAACTGAAGCAGAATCTTGGAATTGCCCGGATTTTGCCAGTTGACCCACTGAGCGCAAAAGGGGTAGAGGATTATCGAATAGAGTGGGACTTTCTAGTTTCAGCTCTCCCAAACAGCGATCGCCAAATTTGTGCAAATATGCTTCATACTTTTGCTCTACCTCTGGGATATTTTTCAAATGGGACAAAATCGCGCCCAATTCTCCCTCACAGAAAACTTGAGTTAGTCTCTCATCTTTAGCGACTAAACGAGCTAATTCTTTCACCCGTATCGCTGGTTCTGCGCTAATCATACCCCCTTCACCACTAATTAAATCATTTTGCAACGTCCCCGTACTCTCGTTGCACCAAGATTGAGCCAACTTTTGCAAAATACCATAGAAAATCATCGCAAAGAAATCATTAATCAACGGTGCGTCCCAACTGCGTAATAACTGCCGTTCTAGATCCCGGTAATGAGCCACTAATTCATCAGCACGTAAATCCTGAAGTTCTAATCCCTTAAATTTCTTTCCTAACCCTTGTGCCAATCGCTGATAAAATCCCTTGATCTTAGACTGTAATAAAATAAAGTTGAGTCCTAAGCCAGCAACAGTTCGCAATAAGTGTAGGCTATCCATTATCTGCACCGAGAGCGCTGTTTTTTGACTCACTTGAATGCCGATAGACTCTAAAATTTCATCTGAAATAGGTTCTTTTACACCCATCATCTGCTCCATAAACCGGCGATTGACTTGAAACCCAGGCAACAGAGACAAAACCTTGTACCAACTCAGGAGATTATAGTAAACGCGTCCTTGTAGTAATCCAATCATGCGATTAAACGTTTGGGAATTATTTTCCACCACTGTTCTATCCACACCCATTAACAGACAAAACTGCCGGTACACTTCCTCATAAGCGCGACGAGCAAAGGAAAAGGTTAAGGGGGTGGTCACTCCACTATAGCTTTCGGAGATATTGCTATTGTCCCAAAGATTCAATTGACCATCAGGATCGGGTAGTTTGGCTAATCCGGTAATTGGTCGTGCTTGGAGCAAATAGACTCGATTATTTTCCACCGCCCATTCTATATCCTGGGGACGACCAAAATGCGCTCCGACTTGATAGACTAAGTCAGTAATTTGGTCGATCGTGTCTGCCTCTAACAAGGGCTGATCTTCTGGAGCAGAAATGACTGTTTTTTGGCGATTGATACGATAGGTTTGCCCATCGACTTCCCCCGAAACTAAAGCATCTCCAACTCCTGAAACTGCGCTAATCACCGTAACCCCCCGTTGACCGGTGACGGGATCGGCTCCAAAGGCGACTCCGGCAACCTCGGCATTGACCATGCGCTGAACGAGGACGGCTGGGGGTTTGGGGTTGCCCAAATGATGTTGCTGACGGTAGGCTAAGAGGCGATCGCTAAATCCAGAGCGCCAAACTTTGACCACTCGGTCAGTCACCTCCTCCACAGACACAAATAGAAAGCTCTCCAATTGTCCCGCAAACGAATAGTCTGCCCCATCCTCATCCACCGCCGAAGAGCGTACTGCCACCTTTTCTCCATGGGGAGAGAGAATAGTTAGGGCTTGTGCTAATTCCTCTTTTACCTTATGATTTAAGTGCAATGCTGCAATATCATCAGAAATAGTGCCCGTTGCCAAAGCTTCCTGTTGTTCCTCCGTTAAACACTCGTAAAATGCACTGGGTGACACCACAAACCACTCAGGAATAGGCAAATTAAGAGCTTGCAATTGGGCTAGGGCAGCGCCTTTACCCCCTAATTCTTGAGAATGGGTTGTGTTTTGAGTAGTGAGGATGTAAGTCATAGGATTTGAGAAAATAGGGAAGAAAAATGGACGATCGCCAACTCAAACTTGTAGAAAGAACTGTAGTACACGAATATTATTTTAATCTACTACTTAGAGGGAGGTTTAATTTGTATTTGCGGTTAAAGATACGCTTGTAGCACTTCACAAGTAGCCTGTCCAGTATGACACCAACTAAATTGTGCTGCTCTTTTGAGACTTGCTTGACTGAGATCTTCTCGTGCTTGAGGCTCTTGAATCAGGGTTTCCATGGCAGCAGTAATTTCTGGTACTTGGTAGGGATCGACTAAAATAGCGGCATCGGCGGTAATTTCGGGAAGGGATGAGCAGTTAGAGGTAATGACTGGAGTTCCACAAGCCATGGCTTCGAGGACGGGTAAACCAAAGCCTTCCCACAAACTGGGGAAAATGAGGGCGATCGCCTGATTCATCAGGATAGGAAGTTGTTCTGATGACACATAGTCAAGGAATTTCACTTGCTCAGTTACTCCCAGTTCGTTAATTTGAGCGATTAAACTGGGGGTGTAGCGGCGATCGCTCGGTCCCACTAACCACAACTCGTATTCTCGATCGCGGGGTAGCTTTGCAAATGCCTCAATCACCCGATGCAGATTTTTATAATTCACATGACGACCAACATAGAGAAAATAATTAGAAACAGGTAAATTTAAGGGCTGAAACCGATCCCGATCGTAACCGAGTAAAATGGGAGTGATGCGATCGGCTTTGATCGAAAAGTAATCCACGATATCATTTGCCGTTGCCTGGGAATTACAGATAATATGAGTCGCTTGATTGAGAACTTGTGGCAGATAATACTGGGAATATAGGGTAAGGGGCGATCGCCTTTCCGGAAACCGCAAGGGAATCAGATCGTGAACCATCACCACAAACCGACACCCCTGAAATAACGGCGCTTCGGGTAGAGGAGAAAACAGTAAACTCCCTTGCAGCTCGCGATAGAGTTTAGGTAACCGAAACTGAGTCCAGAGTAACCGTTTGAAATGACCTTTTGCTCCTTGTTCTGGCGTTTGTCCTCCAGGAATTGGATAATGGCAGTACCCCTCTAACTTTCGGGCACTTAACAGGGTTGGATTCAACTCTCTCAGATAAGGTAAAATATTCAGAGTATAGGTGCTAATTCCCGTGGGTTTGTTCATTAGCACAGCTAAGTTAATTAAAAGACAATTGCTCATTAGAAAAATTGACTATAAACACAGTAAAACCATATAATAAATAATACAAGAAAATCAAAGTTAGTCATTACTCCTGACTTTTGACTGAATCATTAATCATGACCAATTTCGGATAGGGTAAGATGTCCTGTGGAGGGGTTCTATGTCCTGTAAATTAGTTCATTAGAACCGCTAAATGAATTACTAGACGCTCATTGATTAGGACAATTAGATCTCATGAATATTCTCATTGTTCACGCTCATCATGAACCCCAAAGCTTTTCCTCTACACTGTACCGACAGGCAGAAAAGACTCTAAAAGCATTGGGCCATACAGTAGAAACTTCTGATTTGTATCAAATGGGATTCGATCCTGTCTCCGATCGCCGCAATTTTACCTCAGTCCACGACCCAGATTATCTCAAGCAGCAGCTCGAAGAGCGACACGCCAGCGAAGTGAATGGCTTTGCCTCCGATATTGAGGCAGAAATGCAGAAACTAGAACGTTGCGATGCACTGATTTTTAACTTTCCCCTCTGGTGGTTTGGAATGCCTGCGATCCTTAAAGGTTGGTGCGATCGCGTTTTGGCTATGGGGCGAATTTATGGCGGGCCGAAACTATACGAAAATGGTATAGGTCAATCTACTAAACGGGGTTTAGCGATCGTGACTACTGGGGGTGGCCAGACCGCTTATGATGGTTGGGGATTAAATCCAGGAATGGATAGGGTTCTGGCTCCTATCCAGCATGGTATTTTCTGGTTTAATGGCTTTTTGCCTCTCGAACCCTTCATCGCTTGGTCTCCAGTCCGCATCAGTCAAGAGGAGCGAGTGGCTTACTTGGAACAGCTTGATCGCAAACTCCAATCCTTGTTTGACGAACAACCCCTACAGTTACCGAAAATGGAAGATTTTCCCAACTGGGGACATGATACGCAAAAACGCTTTATGGTGGTTGGAAGTCGGAAACGTCCACTGGATGAGAAGTATCTATCGTTAGTTGCTGCGGAACTGGAGACGATCGCCCGGTGGCAGAAGGAAGGTAAGGTGCTTAATTTTACGATCGCTGCGCCAGAAGATCCCAACTGGCGAGGATTTCTGACCATGCGAGGACGCGATCGCCAGGAAATCGACACCCTTTTAAGCCAACTGCCTCTAGTTGACTATTTGAGCTTTGAAATTACTGAACTCACTGATTTAGCGGGATTCTAATGTCTTTCTTATACAAGCATACTCAAATTGGGACAATTATTCTTGTTCTCTTAGCGGCTCTTTTGCCCCTGGTATTTTTCTATCTCTATAAAGGCTTTTTAGGGGTGGGAGCGAGTGTTTTGATCGGGATTTTAATACTTACCATTTTGTTGAGTACATTAACTGTGACCATTACCTCAGAACGGATTAAATGTTCGTTTGGAGTGGGTTTAATTCATAAAAGCTTTCCCTTGTCCAATATCACCAATACAGTGATTGTCAGAAACCCCTGGTATTATGGGTGGGGAATTCGCCTGACTCCTAGGGGATGGATGTTTAATATATCGGGGTTAGATGCGGTAGAAATTGAGTTAAATTCTCAGTCCTATTTTCGCATTGGCACGGATGAACCACAAGCTTTAAAATCAGCGATTGATGAAGCCATTGAAATCGATCGTCAACTCTGATGAGAAACTCTGGCTTGCAAAAATTGCTGTAACCCTTGCCAGCGTCCTTGGTAGTTATCGGGATTTTGCTTAATCCAATCGAGGATAATTTTTAGACTAAGATAGCCCAAGTTTAAGAGCAAGGCTAGAGGGGTTCCATGTTGCTGTAAGAAGTAAAGTTTGCTAAAGGTAGCGTGATGGAGTTTCGCTTTGAGGTTGCGATCGCTAGTTGCAGACACTTGATGGATGACTAAGATCGCCTGAGTGACGGCAATAGAATAGCCTTGTTTGAAATAGCGCTCGCATAGATCGTTGTCTTCATAGTAGAGAAAATAATGAGAATCGAATTGGGGACAAGATTCAAATTGGGCTAAATTGAGAATTAGGCTACATCCGGATACCCAGCGAGAAGGAATAATTTTAGCAGGCCGATTTTCTGAGGAGGCAATGGGACGTTGATGGGGGAGCGATCCGAGCCATCGATTAAAGTGTCCTTGGGTAAACCAGGAATTGCCTTGGCTGTCTTGAATTTGAGTCCCTAAAATGGCTAAGTGAGAATGTTCTGCAAAGCAGGTGTGAATGTAGGGAATGGCAGCATCAACTAGGGTAGTATCGGGATTGATTAACCAAATAATGCTGTGAGGAGCGCGCTCATAAATCCAGTTTAATCCTAAATTACAACCCCCTCCAAAGCCTAAGTTTTCAGGTGCAGTCAGCAGGGTTAAGTTGGGATAGGTTTGGGTTAGGGGTTGAAGGGTGAGATCGTCTGGAGAATTGTTAACGAGCAAGATATGCAGGTTCGCTAAATCTGGTGGTGGAATGGACTCAAGGAGTGCTTGAATTAAGTCTGTAGAGTAATAATTAATGATTAATAGATATAGCATTTTGAATTGAAACGTGAAAAATGGTTTTCCCATTACCCATTACTTACAGCGCTTTGCGCTGTGATGGGGGGATAGGGGGAGCAAACAACAGACTTGG
>NZ_CEZBFX010000110.1:0-5651 GCF_982964205.1 Roseofilum sp.
TCGGGCTTTCAGCCTTTTTTCTTTATTATACTCTTCCCAGAGTGAAAGAAGAGGGGTATCTTCTAGATTAATCGATAAATTGCTCCCACCACCTGCGTAGATAGCCACAGAAAGAGTATCCTTGAGTAAAATTGTTGGCATATCTAATCTGACATAGAGTTTGCCTTGCTTGGGAGGATATTGAGGAACAAACTTTTGCCAAAATTGATCGAGATCCTGCTCATTACCAGAGATTTTTTTGAAACCCAAAATTTTTCTGAGGACTTTCTCAATTAATGCCTGATCGTGATTTCCTTCGACTCCAATCAGGGCATATTTCTGGGTCACCAACGCACCTCCTGACCTAAATTTTCTCGAAGTCTTTTTAATCGCTCCCTAGGATGTCTGGTCACTTTGGTTTTATTATGGCCCTGTTCTAAACGATAGAAGACTAAGTTTCTTATGTTGAATATAAATACTGGCTTGATTACTCACTGTTTGGGGATTGATCAATATTTCTAAATCTTCAATATCCTCATCCATAATCTTGAGTAATTGGATGACATCAGACTTAAAATTTTCAAAGTTTGCTTTGGATAGTAGCCGAAGTTGACCAAAGTTAGAACGATGGGACTCAGAGGTTATAATATCGATGGGTAACGAAAATTTTTTCCATTCTTTTTTTGATTCGGGCAAAATCAAAGCTTTTCCCGTACCCTCAAATATAATCTTTCGTCCTACTCCTACAGGAATCATACCCTTCAGATTAGGGGATTTTGGGTTTTGTGTTATTTCGATATCCAGTTCTAACCGAGAGCTGGTTTCTTGAAATTCTTTTTCATATTCTTCAAAAACATCTTCAGGAGTCACAGGTTCAGGTTTTACAAAGAAGCGGATTTCTTCTCGATCTTGATAATTGATGGCGATCTCTTTAATTGCTGAAGCACCTTGGCTGGAGATTTTAATTCCGGTTGGAATTGACTCTGCTTCGAGTATTTGAGGTTGTTTCGGAAATAACCATTGGAGAGATTCAAACCTGGAACTGGAGAGTCTAATAGCACCTTCTCTGAGTCTGGATAAGGTTAGCCAAGTTTTAATGTCTAGGGGATTGGTATACAAAAGTAGTACCTCTAGAACACTGGTTTTACCACAGTTATTCATGCCAACCAGAAGGTTAATTTGTCCGAGATCTTTGAGTTCTAAATCTTGTAGTCCTCGAAATTGATGGATGGTTACCGTGTCTAGAGGATACATGAGTATAGAGCGCTTGGCGCTGGGAATGGGTAATCGGTCAATGGTATTAGAAAAACCTACTACAAAATACCGATCGCATGTAAAATGCCTTTACCACTGAATAATTCCACCAGTAGGGCAATGAAGCCCAGCATCGCTAACCGACCATTCCAGACCTCGGCACTGGTGGTGATGCCCATTTCCCAGCGCTCTTGAGGATACATTTTTAATTGATCGGAAGGACGCACGACATCGGAGAATTTCTGACTCGGAGAGTTGAGCGAATCAATCACTAAGTCAGCTAAATCATTAATAAATCCGGCATGGGTATCGAGAGCAGGAACGCGGCGGAAATTGGTAATTCCGGCTTCTTCAGCGACTTCTCGATATTCAATATCAATTTCTTGTAGAGTTTCAATATGTTCGCTCACAAAGCTAATGGGAATCACCAGCACATCTTTAACTTGTTTTTCTCCCAATTCTTCTAGAGCATCTTCTGTATAAGGTTGTAACCATTCCACTGGGCCAACGCGGCTTTGATAGGCTAGGGTATGGGGATTGGGACGGTTAAGAGTTTTGACGATTAGGGATGTACAGGCTTCAATTTCTCTTTGATAGGGATCGCCTGCTTCTTCGACATAACTGACGGGAACCCCATGGGCACTAAAAAACAGATGCACTCGATCGGGGTGTTCAAATTGGTCTAATTGTTGGGCAATTAAGTCTGCCATCGCTTGGAGATAGCCGGGGCGATCGTACCAGGAGGAAATGAGGCTATATTTAATGTTATTCCCTAGTACCGCGTCTTCTTCCCAGAGTTTTTCTAGGACTCGGAAGCTTGAACCACTGGTGCTAATGGAAAATTGGGGATAGAGGGGCAGAATGACTAGATGATCGATTTTATCTTGTTTGATTTCGGCGATCGCATCTTCCGTAAACGGATACCAATAGCGCATTCCTACATATATTTTCGCTTCTTGCCCCTTTTGAGCTAAACTTGCTTCCAAGGCTTGCGCTTGTTCTTCCGTAATTTTGCGTAATGGAGACCCACCCCCAATTTGCTTATAATTCTCTTGAGATTTCTTGTAGCGACTACTGGAAATGAACCAGGCTAAGGGTTTCTGTAACCAGGTCACCGGCAATCGGATAATTTCTGGATCGGAAAACAGATTAAATAAGAACGGGCGAACATCCTCTAGTTTTTCCGGCCCACCTAAATTTAAGAGCAAAACCCCAACACGACCCATAATTTCTTTGGTTTCCTTGTAAGTAACTATCTTATCTTTGTTACTGATTTTAACATTAATAGTTCTCTCTTAACATACCTCTAGGAGAGAAAGTTTAGCGATAGAGGGTTATTCAACCCGGTGATGGGCAAAGACGGGACACAAGCCATCGGGACTAACGCGAAATTCAAACAGGGCCGAGGCTGGGTTCCAACAGCGATGTCCCCGATAATGGGCACAGTTGCCGCAACAATCGAGATTTGCTGGCATTTTGGGCATCCCTTGGGCTAGCAATTCTCGTTGAGAGAGACCTCGAATCACTAACTCTTCTCCTTGCCAACGGGCTTCCAGAATGCCGGTGTCGCTGAAGTGTTGCCAACGGCGATCGCGGGTAATGGGTTCGGGTAACTCAATCTGAACCGTGGTCTCTAGTTCTGTTAATTCTCCTTCATAATGGGTTTCCGGAGCGGCTGGTTGAATGAAGGTCTCACCGATAGGTAACTCTACTCGTTTATTCGCTTGAGGACAATGGAGATGATAGCGATTTTGCAGTTCTTCTAAACCGGCTAAATCTTCTAGATAAGAAGAACTGCCATGGAAAAAAATAATGTGTTGGGGACGAATATTATGAATCAGTTGGGTGGTTCCTAAACCATCACAATGTTGGGAAAACAGATAGGTTTCAAGTTTTACACCTTCAATGGTGTCTAAGGTTTGGGTCAGTTGGGCCGTATCTTCAGCATGTTCAGAGAGCAAGACTAACCAGCGATCGGGGTTAGGTTCAAGCCACTGCTGGAGATTCGAGTGGCGATGGGCAACAACAATAGAGGGATATCGCGGAAGTTGACCCGAGTTGCGATCGGATGGAAGCCGACGCAATTGGGGACGGACGCGCTCATCCCAAAAGAGAGATTGATGTTGGGCAAAATTTTGCACATTGCTGGGCAGATGGGGTAAAATCTCTAGGTAGGCATCGCAACCTCTGGCAATAGTTTCATCAACCCAAATATCGATATCTTGCCCCGTAAACTGATGGTGAGAGCGCAGCAACATCAGCAATTCTTGACCGAGACCGAGAACGGGAACTGGTAGCAATACTGATTTTTGCTGCTTCAGGATAGTGTAAATTCGCGAAGCTAGATGGTTTTCTTGATGGCGGCGGTTGGGATGACGAGCGGTTCCATAACTGGCTTCGATAATCAGCACATCCGGTTGCAGTCCCCGGACTTCTTCAATCCGCATCCGTTCTACGAGCCGGGAGTTGGAGGAAAAGTAATCTCCGGTGTAGAAGAGGGTGTAGCGGCGCTCTGGAGCGGTATAGGTGAGCAGCAGGGAGGCGGCTCCAGGCAGATGACCGCAGGGATAGAGTTCGGCGCTTAGATGGGGTTTGAGCAGTTGGGGCGATCGCCACTCTAAAGCCTGACTGCTTTCCGGTTCTAGTCCATGTAGAGAGAGGAGTTGCCGGGTGACTTCACTGCCATAAATCGGCACATCCGGAAACTGAAGCGATAAACTGGGAAGGCCGCGACAATGATCGGGATGGGCATGGGAACAGAAGACGATATCCGGTGGCTCAATGGAACGAAGGGGGTCTATCTGATGTAAACCGCAGTCAAGTAAGATGCGATAGGGGCCTATCCGCACCAGTAGACAGACTCCATCCCCAGATTGACCGGTACCGTAGGGAATGCATTCAAGGGTAACCAAGAGTTGATACGCCAGTAGGGTGGGCAAGAGAATGAGCGATAGTATTAAAATTATACAACTGTTGCCCGGCCCACCCTACGGATGGTTAATGGGCAGAACCGTTACCGTGGTAGTTGTCAGAATCGTAGAACCCGTTTTTGGTGCCAAAAAATAAGGTGGTTACGGTAAAGATGACAGTAAGAATGACTAAAACCAATTTAATATCCATCGTCTTGTGATTATGATTTAAGGTTTTCAGTTGTGAATGATAGCGTATTAGGCCGAGGGGCGATCGCTAGGGTTTAGATGCGTTCTGCGTTAATCAGAGTTGGATTCCGGGTGTGGCTGGATTTGTTCCGCTTCTGGGCACTCTTCCGAGACCAGGAATTCACTATTGCCCTTGGGGAAATTAGAGAGCTTTTGGGTGACTGCACCAATGCTTTCTAGGCGAACCATTTCTTCCCAAGCACAGATCTCATCCTCCTCTTCTGTCTCATACCGAATCGTGACTAAATCTCCTTCGATTTCTAGAACGCGGGCGCGTTCTATCCAGCGTTGCTGGTCTCGCAAGAAAATCCAGATTTCACGACCCTCGGAGCAGAGTTGATAGATCTTGCGATGTAGCATAATTGGCTAGTGATATGTGGCTTTATAATTGGGCTTCTCAAATGTTATCGCTTATTCTAGCCATAGAACCATACAATTTGGGCAAATTTGCTAAATTGAGCCATTTTTTTTGGTCTGAGCCAATCTTCTTCCCCGAACCTGGAGAGTTTGCTACCCTAGAGGATGCCCTATCTGCCCTTTAGTCTCATGTTGCTCCATCTCTCCACCTGGCCGGAAGTCGAAGGTTACCTGAAAGAGTCTACAGGTTTAATTTTGCCCATTGGCTCGACGGAACAACACGGGCCAACGGGCTTGATTGGTACAGATGCTATTTGTGCAGAGGCGATCGCCAAAGGAGTCGGTGAAAAAACTCATGCCCTAGTCGGCCCTACCATCAATGTTGGTATGGCTCTCCATCACACGGCTTTTCCCGGAACCATGAGCCTCCAACCCTCTACATTGATTTTGGTGATTAAGGACTATATTACCTATTTAGCCCAAGCGGGGTTTACCAAATTCTTCTTTATCAATGGTCATGGGGGTAATATGGCTCCTATGAAAGCTGCCTTTTCTGAAGTCTATACCCATCTAGCCCAATTAAACATCGACCCCGAAGGAAAGGTCACCTGCCATTTAGCCAACTGGTTTATGTGTCGCAGTGTCTATAAACGGGCCCAAGAGTTATATGGCGATCAAGAAGGATCTCACGCGACACCGAGCGAAGTGGCACTGACTCAATACGTTTATCCCGACTCGATTAAAACTGCACCCCTGTCTCCAGAAGTTGGCAAAGGTCATCCCATCACTACCCCGGCAGAATTCCGTCGCCATTATCCGGATGGTCGCATGGGATCAAATCCTGCGTTAGCCACACCAGAACATGGTAAGGAGTTTTATGAGTTAGCGGTGGAAGAGCTGAGT
>NZ_CEZBFX010000110.1:5751-17215 GCF_982964205.1 Roseofilum sp.
CGCTGTAGCGATCGAGTAGCTCTTGCCGAGACAACCTCATAATGGCTTCTGTTCTCTCTAAAGGCGATCGCTCCATCAAAGGATCGATAATTTGGGCTAGGCGATCGTCAATTTCCCCAAACTTTACTTGCAACATGCTCTCTACCATCATCCGCTCTACTCGTTGAGTAGTCTGTTCAGTAGCCTGTTGAGTAGCCTGTTCAACAGCTTGTTCAACAGCCGCTTCTACGTCCCTTTCTAATCGTTGTAAAAAAACGGTTGTTAGATCCATTATTAACTCCCGATCGCTGCGATCTAAATCTTGACGTTTTTCTAATAGTGTCAATAACCCGTAGAGCAATTCTAGCGTCTTTCCTCTAAAACGATGAACTTCCGGCAAAGCTTTAAGTTCTGCGATCGCCTCTTTCTGAACTCTCCCTCTTCCTAACAATCTTAACCACAAGGTTTCTGGAATCTTGTCCAGTTGATGTAATGACCACAATTCCCGCTTTGAACCCTGATGCCAAGGGATAGATCCCTGGGGGGTAATTTTCCGGTGCAGGGAAAGCGGCAAAGCTCCTTAAGAGATCTTCCGAAGCTGTTGGAGATAAAATCCATAATTGGGGAATCTGGCGATCGCTAAATTTCGCCTCTTCCCGGTTCGCCTTGCGCCTCAGTTGAGCCTCTAAATCCCAAGTTTTCTCTAGACAACTACGGATTTCCTCTGCTTGAACTGGATTCCGAAAAGGTTCAAATACCGTTGGCGCTTGGCTTAGAGTTGCCAAGAGTCCCAATTGAGCTATTCCTTCGGGATTCGGAGAAGATGGCATAAAAAATACATCTATTTCGCGAACCTCTGAGACCACATCTAAACTGATTTTCACTTCTCCAAAAGGTTTGAGCAACTCTTGGAGATATTCTTTAGCAAACTGGTCATGGGCAAAACGAGTCATAATTTGCTCTTAAAAATTGTGAAACCCAGTATAGTGTAGGGGTGATTCATGAATCACTCCTACATGGCGATCGCCCTACGACTAAATTTGATGAACTACTTGTGGTTTCGGCCCGGGAATAAAAATGGACAAAGCTTTAGGTATGACGCGAAAATGAGCGGGGGTAGTGGTGGTAATTTCGCCATCCGTATTGATGGGGAGAGGATGGCGGGTGTAAACGTGCATTTCTGTACCATTGAGGGATAATATCCCCGGCAAAGTATGATAGCGACCTTGGCGAAGAGCGGGAAAAATAGCTAGAATTTGCCACCAATGTTCTAATCCTAAACTGTAGAGATCGAGGCGTTGGTCATCGATCTCCGCATCATGAGCGATCGCCATTCCTCCTCCATAATAGCGACCATTACCAATGGCAATTTGAATCGTCTTCACCTTATGGGACTCTTCCCCCGCTCGAATTTCGGCATCAAATAAACGAGATTGGGTCAACACCTTCAGAGCCGACATCGCATAGGCTAAAATTCCCCAACGTCCCTTAGATTGTTTACTGAGACCATCCGTAATCTTCACGCTTAATCCCAAACTAGCCACATTAAAAAAATACTTGCCATTTACCCAGCCTAAATCAATTTGATGCAGTTTTCCCGTAGCGATCGCCCGACAAGCCGCCGGAATTGACAACGGAATCTGTAACGTTCGCGCCAGATCGTTAGCCGTTCCCATCGGTAAAATACCCAAAGGTCGTTGGATCTCCAGCAGAGCATCCACCGCCCCATTTAGGGTACCATCGCCTCCGCCAATAATCACTAAATCCATTTGGGGGCCATACTTGCGAATCACCTGGGGTAATTCTTGATAATTTGAAGGAGAAACTGCGAATAACTCAAATCCATGATGTTCCAAATAGGTCATTGCCTCCTCGCGAGAATGCCTCCCCCGTCGTGAATGAGTATTGACCAAAAACAGCGCTTGCCTAGTCATAAATTTCCCTTACAACCAGAATATAGTATTTTTAATTGATTCCTGTTCAAGTTCACCTCTGCCTAAATCTCTCTCCCACGGAAGCTAATCCTGTAGGGGTTTTAAAACCGGCTCTTGATTTGACTCAGTTTCAGCCATCGAGCTGCCGAAAATGCGCTCGCGGAGCGAAACGGAGTTTTATCGCACGATCCTTACTGGATGGGGTTTCGCAGAAACCCCGACCAGATTAGCACGGAAGAGGGACTTCGACTCCCCTTCTCCCACCAGAGAAGCACCGCCCTGCTTGTCCTGAGCGTAGCCGAAGGGGGGCTAGTGGATGAGGGCAACCCTTGATGACTCATGTAAAACTCGATTACCGCAGCATAATCACTATGATTCACCGCACTATTCGACCCATAGGAGTTTACGATCTCCGAGGATTAACCTCTTATCAGTCTAAGTTACTTTCCCTAGACTCCATACGCGGTTATCTTCTCCACATTGATGCCAAAAATGATAATACAACGATCCTCAACCCCAATGAACTCCCTGAAATCAAATATGCTAATGGTTTAGCTATTTGGGAGAACACCCTCTGGTTTACTCGCGATCATAGTATCTATGCGTGTTCCCTAGACGATTTTCGTCCCCGCTTATTTGCCACTTTGCCCTTCCGCGCTGAAGGAATTGCTGTTTGGGGAACAACCGTTTATGTTTCCTGTAAGGAAGGCTGTTATATCCAAGTGTTTAACGATAAGGGGCGGATGATTACCCAGTTGCGTCCCCCAGGCGTTGGAGTAGAAAGTCTGACGATCCGCCATGAGGAGCTTTGGGTGGCAGACAAGGAAGAGCAGACCGTTTATTGTATGGATCGGGCAACTGGCGAGATTAAATTTAGCTTCTTAACGCCCTTTGATAGTCCCACGGGACTGGTGTTTTATCAAGATCCAGCCACCTCAGAAGAATTACTCTATGTTTCCTATGCCAGCGAAAAACCCTTTATCCGCGACGACCCCAATTCCGATCCGCCCCTAGAATTAGCTTGGCGCGATCGCACCTTTATTCATCCCCTCTACTATTCCTATAATCCCGACGGCTATTATAGTCTCTCCAATGGTTATCTGATCGAGATGTCCTATGTCGAAGAACTCTCTCCCCTCGATGCCATTGAATTGAAGAATTTACAATGGCGCATTGCTCTGCCTTCAGAAACAGCGCGGCAAAAAGTGCGCTCCATAGAAGCGATCGGTTTAGAGTTTACTGAAGAAATTCAAGAAGGGCAAAAAGTTGCCGTTTTTAACTTTGACCACCTGAAACCTTACGAAAAACGAATTTTTGGCTGGAAAGCCTTAATCGAAGTTTACAGCATCAAATATAGCCTTGTGCCTTTGGATGTAGAAAAAATCCCCACCCTAGAGCCAGACTTACAACAGCGCTACCTGATTGATGATGATAATCTAGCCATGGATACGGCGATCGTCCGGGAAGCCGCTCAACAAGCAGTCAGTGGAGAAACTAACTTTTTACGGCGCATGATTTCGTTGCGCAATTATGCTTACGATCGCCTCTCCTATCGACTAACCACCAAAATAGAAACCCCCGACGTTGTTCTCTCCAGAGGTGCGGGATCTTGTGGTGAATATGTCGGCGTTTTACTCGCTCTCGCACGCTTAAATGGCATTGCCTGCCGTACCATTGGTCGCTATAAATGCCCGGCTAGTCCTGAATACAAAAACGTTCCCCTAGAGCCAGATTATAACCATGTTTGGTTAGAGTTTTATATTCCCAGTATCGGCTGGGTTCCCATGGAATCCAATCCCGATGATATGGAAGATGGTAATCACTTGTCCCGTTTTTTTATGGGGTTAGCCTGGTATCATATTGAAATCGGCAAAGGAATTCCCTTTGAGCGCATCCGCTTAGATGGAAAACCTGTAGACCGAGAACAGCTCTCTGTGGGAGATTTAGCGTTAAATCATGTCCGGTTTACGATTCTGGAAGAAATAGCGCCTCCTGAGTTTAGTAACCGGTAGTAGAACCCTTCAGTTATGAATCCTCTGGAACGGTTAGCACGAAAAAAACGGGGAGCGATCGCTCTATGGTATGAACGAATCATGGTCGCGATCGCCACCGTTAATTTAGCCTTAGTTGCCTTCGACCTCAGTTATATCCAACTGCGAAACTTTTGGTTGCAAGGAACCGTTCAAGTTCCCTTCGTCGGATTTATCATTAAAGTCCCCCTTCTCTCCGATTCAATCGATTCTTCTCCCATTACGACTTGGTACGATCCCATCAAAGGGATTCAAGGCAACCGCGATACCGAAAACTACTTGCGAGTGGTTCGTGAGCTAGAAAAACAGGCTCAGAAAACAGGCTATAGCTCTCCCCTCTCTAAACAACTTTTAGCTCAATTGCGAGAATTGAGTGAAGAAATGATTAATCAAAATCCGTTCCAGGGAGCTGGGAAAAGCGGAACCTTGGAAAAAATCAAAAACCGAATGCGAGATCATATGGAGGACGACTCTGCTAAGGATGCATTTAATCAGTTTTGGACAGCAGAAAATCTATTATTTAGCTCAGAAGATCAAGGGGAGCTATTTAATACTACAATCGCTCCATTAATGGCTAGCAACTATTATCGTTCCATTGATGAAACTGGAGGATATACGAATTTATTTGCTGCCCTCGATTTTCCCTTTGCTCTTCTATTCTTAGTTGAATTTTTAGCTCGCAGCCTATACATCAGTCAGAAACACGATACTATTACCTTGACCGATGCCATGCTCTGGAGATGGTATGACATATTCCTATTTTTGCCCCTCTTTCGCTGGTTGCGTATTATTCCCGTTACTATCCGTCTCCATCAAGCCAAACTGATTAATTTAGAACCCATTCGTATCCAACTGAGTCGAGGCTTTGTTGCCACCATTGCGGGTGAGCTGACTGAAGTGATTATTATTCGAGTCATTAATCAGTTGGAAAATGAAATTCGGAGCGGTTCTCTGGCTCGACAACTCTTTGAAGGAGCCAACCGTGAATATATCGATCTGAATAATATCAATGAAATTGAAGCCATTACCCATCGATTAACCGAAGTGGTGATCTGCCAAGTCTTACCTACACTACAACCGCAAATCCAAGAAATTATCAACCACAATATCGAGCAAGTGGCTGAAGCGACTCCTTTCTATCAAAACATCAAAAATATTCCCCCACTCGCCCAATTACCTAGCCAATTTAGTCAACAGGTCTCTGAGCAACTTTCCCACTTGATTGCTGAAGGCTCCCAAAACCTGTATGAAGCTATCAAAAATGATACGGTGGGTGCAGAATTAATGAGTCAATTGGCAGAAAGTTTTGGTAAGTCTCTGAGCGCCGAATTGCAACAAAAACATACCACCCAAGAACTGGAGTCTCTAGTAACAGCGTTCTTGGAGGAATTTAAGATTAACTATGTGCAACGCCTAGCTGAAGAAGATATTGAGAAAATTTTAGAAGAAACCAAACGTCTGGAAAAAAGCAAGAAGCGTTAAGCGGATATCAAAAAATCGCACAACCTTGAGCGAATCTATTCCCTATTCCCTAGCGTATAGCGCTATAATAGAGTTTGACCGTGCTTGACAGGGAAAGTACACTCTTTTCTCTGAAATCTAGAGTCAAGTGATTTCTTTGAACGTTCAGCTTGGTATTGAAGAAAGTCTATCTTTTCTCTTCAACCCCTGAACCCTAACCCCAGGGAGAGAAAAGAGATCCCTCACCATGGGGTGAGGAAACCTCCAGTCTATGGCTAAGGGCGATCGCCACAACGATCCCTCCCGAAACCAATCTCAGACGCTTGAGTGGGAACTAACCCGCTTTTTTTTATGGCAGTACATGGTGTATTATGGTTCATCCTTTAATCCCACAACTCCTAGAGTTAGCCGCCCCAGTCGCTCAAAAACTGGGGTTGGAAGTCGTTGGTGCTACCTTCCAAACCAACCAAAATCCACCGGTATTACGGGTTGATATTCGGAACCCGGATCGAGATACGGGTTTAGATGAGTGTGAACAAATGAGTCACTTCCTGGAAGCAGCTCTAGAGGACAGTCAACTGATTACCCAATCCTATGTCTTGGAAATCTCCAGTCCTGGTATTTCCAAACGCCTCATCACGGACCGCGACTTTATTGCCTTTAAGGGATTTCCGGCGATCGTTATGACCGATCCCCCCTATAAGGACAAATCCAAATGGGAAGGTACGCTCAATAGTCGCGATGAAACCACAGTGTATCTAAACCAAAAAGGCCGTAATATTGCCATCCCTCGTGATGTCATTCGTTGGGTAGAGTTTTGCTGACGGTGAACTCGCTCCCTAGAGGGTAATCTCAAATTTACACTTAGAACAAAGGAAAATAATTAACAATGTCAATGGTTGACTTGCCTGGACTCAAAAATTTAATTGAGAGTATCAGCAAAGAACGAAACTTACCTAAAACGGCGGTTCAAGCTGCCCTGAGAGAAGCTCTGATGAAGGGGTATGAACGCTATCGTAGAGCCGCTCACCTGAAAAGCTTTGAAGAAGATTATTTTGATAATTTTGAGGTGGAACTCGATCTCGATGAAGAAGGGTTTCGGATTCTCTGCACTAAGGTGATTATGGAAGAAGTGAGTAATTTCGACCATCAGATTTCCCTCAAAGAAGTGCAAGAAGTAGTCGATGAAGCCCAAATCGGTGAAACAGTTGTCTTGGATGTTACTCCCGATCAGGGTGACTTTGGTCGCATGGCCGCCATTCAAACCAAGCAGGTCTTGGCGCAAAAATTACGAGATCAGCAGCGTAAACTGATTCAAGAGGAATTTCAAGACCTTGAAGGAGAAGTATTACAGGCGCGGGTACTACGCTTTGAGCGCCAATCGGTGGTTCTAGCCGTTAGCAGTGGCTATGGACAGCCAGAAGTGGAGGCTGAGTTACCCAAACGGGAACAGTTACCTAATGATAATTACCGAGCGAATGCCACGTTTAAAGTTTATCTGAAAAAGGTGGGATCGGGTTCCCATCGCGGCCCCCAGTTGATGGTCTCCCGTGCCGATGCAGGTTTGGTCGTCTATTTGTTTGAAAATGAAGTGCCGGAAATTGAGGATGAGGTGGTGCGGATTGTGGCAGTGGCGCGGGAAGCCAATCCCCCCTCTCGCTATGTGGGGCCTCGAACCAAGATTGCGGTAGATACCTTAGAGCGGGATGTAGACCCCGTAGGGGCTTGTATTGGGGCGAGAGGATCGCGTATCCAGGTGGTGGTCAATGAACTGCGAGGAGAAAAAATCGATGTGATCCGTTGGTCTCCCGATCCAGCAACTTATATTGCCAATGCTCTAAGTCCAGCCCAGGTGGATGCGGTCTATTTAATTGATCCTGAAGTGCGACAAGCCCATGTATTAGTAGCCGAAGATCAGTTGAGTTTAGCGATTGGTAAGGAGGGACAAAATGTGCGTTTAGCGGCTCGATTAACGGGCTGGAAAATTGATATTAAAGATGGAGCGCTCTATGATGCCACGGCTGAACATCAGAAGATAGCAGTGATTATTGAGGCTCGCCATGGAGCAGAGGAGATGGATGAGCCATTAGAGGCATCCTCAGAGGAAGAAGAGTCGGTAGTAACCCCAGCAAAATCGACTTTAGACTTCCAGGAAGAGCGCTCAGAAGACTCAGAATTAGTAGAATTAGAGGAGGACGATCCGATGACACAAGAGTGAGGAAAATGAGAAACCCTAGGGGTAAGTAAGATGAGATGAGGGAGAGGGAATGAAGCCGAATCAACGACGTTGTGTGAGTTGCCGAAAAGTCGATCGAAAAGAAGCCTTTTGGCGAATTGTCCGGGTTTATCCAGATCGTGAAATCCAATTGGATTGGGGAATGGGGCGATCGGCTTATTTATGCCCCCAAGCGGATTGTTTGAAAGCGGCTCAAAAAAAGAATCGATTAGGGCGATCGCTCAGAGCTTCTGTTGCACCATTGGTTTATGAAGCTCTATGGTCTCGCTTACAGGCAGTGGATAACCTCCCACCATCTCGCCCCAAGTCTGAGCCATAAAACCCGGTTTTTGAACTCATTGGGTAGCGAGATTTCTAAAAATCCTAACAATCCCTCCAGTTGGTTAACAATTTGTGCAAGATTAAATAAAGAAGTATTGATCGCCCGAGTGGCGATCGATCCCTTCTGTCCCTGTAGTTGTCGTCGAAAGGCAGGCCACTATGTAAAAACTAGTAGATATCACAGACGAGGCAAGTGTGGATGAACAACGGCAAAGTCAGAATATACGAGCTATCCAAGGAATTGAATTTGGACAATCATTACGTTTTAAATCTTTGCGATCAATTGAATATCACCTACAAAAGTCATAGCAGCACCATATCCGAATCGGAAGCCGAGCGGATTCGCGCTTGGGCTGAAAAACATCCTCCCAGCGAAACACCAGCGGGAAAACCGACTCATCATCGCTCCAAATCCCAGGGGAGTGAAAAACCGATTAAGAAAAAACAGCAAATTTTAGAAATTCGGAGACATTCTTCTGAGGGAGACAAAAATAGTGGATCGACACCAGATGCACCCCGCATTCCCTCAGAAGATGCTGTATCCCTGCAATCCCCTCCATCGCGACTTTCACCTTCACCTGTATCTGAAGTGTCTAAACCGACTCTACCTGTTGCACCTGAGCAGAAAGCTGAGGAACATCCCGTTGCCTCCCGTCCCCCTGAACAACCCGCAGCCGAAAAGAGTGCTGAACCCTCTCCCCATTCACCCTCTAAGGACGTGACCCCACCCCTATCCATGCCTGATGCAGATCAAAAAACTCAATTGATTGGCCCTCCGGTTCGCCCGTCCCAACCGACTAAACCTTTAAAAGTTGAGGCAAAAACAGCTCCAGTAACGGTTGAGGGAACGGTGAGCGCTCCCCCTGCGCCAGCCAAGCCAGGTAAACCGAACCGATCGCCGAAACCGCCTCGACTCAAACGTTCTGGAAATGGGGCGAAACCTGAGAGTGAAGAGGTGAAAAAAACTCAGGGAACCAAACCGATTATCCTCAAAGACAAAGAGGGTGGGAAATCGGAAAAACCCAATGGTGATAAAAAACGCCCTTCAGGATCGGGAGAAGCTACTGCCGTTAGTTCTAAACCAAGAAAGCCCGCGAAACCCGAGGCGATCGCCAATAGAGATAAAGACAAATTATCCGATCCTCTGCGTCCGCGTCCAGTACGACCCGGAGCATCCACGAAAGGCAAGACTGAGGAGATGGATGATGAGGATCTGGTAACGACTCCTCTAGATAATTCAGAACCAGAGGAAACACTGGAATTAGAATTAAGACGGCCCATGCCTCGACCCACCAAAAAGGTGAAAAAACGGTCAGAGGAAGAGGATGAGGATGACCGCCAAAAGGCTAATGCTAAAGCCGGTAAAGGGGTAACCAAAAAACGCCGTCCTCAGATTATTGAGGATGATTTGGATGACGATCTCGATGACGATCTCGATGATGATAACGCCACCGAAGTAAGTCTTTCTCTCGTACGTCCAGCTAAACCGAAAGGATTATCGGCTCCTGCGGCTAAACCGACAGGGGTACCCGCCGCCAAGAAGCGATCGTCTAATCGGGATCACAGAGGACGACGGATGGCCAATAAAGGGACAGAGAAAGTTGAGAAACCGGAAAAAATTACCCTTAAGGGTGAATTAATGGTGCGCGATTTAGCGGCGTTGCTGGCGGTTCCCGAAACCGAGGTGGTTAAACGCTTATTTACTAAGGGAATTGCGGCCACGGTGACTCAAACCTTAGACCTGGAAACGGCGATCTGGGTGACTGAAGATTTGGGCGTAGAAGTGGAAACGGTTGTTGCCCAATCAGAAGCGACGAAAACCCAGATGCTGGAAGAAGAAGACTTGGAACACCTCCATCGCCGTCCTCCAGTGGTGACGATTATGGGCCATGTGGATCATGGAAAAACGACGCTTCTGGATGCTATTCGCCAAACTAAGGTCGTTGATTCAGAAGCTGGTGGGATTACCCAACATATCGGGGCTTACCATGTGGATGTGGAGCATGATGAAAATAGTCAACAAATTGTATTTTTAGATACTCCTGGACATGAGGCGTTTACTGCCATGCGTGCCAGAGGGGCAAAGGTGACCGATATTGCTATTCTCGTGGTGGCCGCTGATGATGGAGTTCGCCCTCAAACCATTGAAGCCATTAGCCACGCCAAAGCCGCTCAGGTTCCGATTGTGGTTGCTATTAACAAGATTGATAAGGAAGGGGCTTCTCCCGATCGCGTCAAACAAGAGTTGATGGAACATGGCTTAGTTCCGGAAGAGTGGGGCGGAGATACAATTATGGTTCCCGTGAGCGCCATCCAGGGAGAAAACTTAGATGGCCTGTTGGAAATGTTGATCTTGGTCTCCGAGATAGAAGAACTTTCCGCTAATCCCGATCGCCTGGCGAAAGGAACCATTATTGAAGCCCATTTGGATAAGGCCAGAGGCCCGGTAGCCACCTTGCTGGTACAGAATGGAACCTTGCGAGTTGGCGATGCAGTAGTGGCTGGAGCGACTATGGGTAAAGTTCGAGCGATGATCGATGACCGAGGAGATCGGGTGGAAGAAGCACTTCCGTCCTTTGCCGTTGAGGTCTTGGGTCTCAATGAACTGCCCTCAGCCGGAGATGAGTTTGAATGTATGGCGGATGAAAAAGAAGCGCGGGCGATCGCCAATTCCCGTGCAGAGGCCCAACGGGAAACCCGCCTCCAACAAGCCCTTGCCTCCCGTCGGGTTACCCTCAGTTCTCTGAGCGCCCAAGTCAAAGAAGGCGAACTCAAGGAACTCAACCTACTCTTGAAAGCCGATGTTCAAGGGTCTGTAGAAGCCATTCTCGGCTCCTTGCAACAATTGCCTCAAAATGAAGTGCAACTGCGGATTCTCCTAGCTGCGGCAGGTGAAGTCACCGAAACTGACGTAGATCTCGCTGCTGCCTCCAATGCTGTGATTATTTCCTTCAATACCACCTTTGCCAGTGGCGCTCGTGCAGCCGCCGATCAAACCGGTGTCGATGTGCGCGAATACGACATTATCTATAAACTCCTAGATGATATTCAAGGGGCAATGGAAGGTCTGCTCGACCCAGAACTGGTGGAAGAAGATCTTGGCCAGGTCGAAGTCCGGGCTGTATTTACCATTGGTAAAGGAGCAGTGGCTGGATGTTATGTACTCTCGGGTAAAGCCATTCGTAACTGTAACTTGCGGGTGATGCGCGGCCAAAACCTGATTTACGAAGGCTTCCTAGATTCCCTGCGTCGGGAACGGGATGATGTCAAAGAGGTCAATTCTGGTTTTGAATGTGGAATTGGGGTTGATAAGTTCACCACTTGGGAAGTCGGTGATGTGATTGAAACCTATCGCATGGTGACCAAACGGCGGACGTTATCGAGTTAATGGAGGATAGGTAGGGGCGAAAAATTTTTCACCCTTACCTATACCGTCATTGTAGACAGAAAAATGGTGTAAGGATTGAGGCGAGTTGATGCCAACTACTTTAGCTATTTCCGGA
>NZ_CEZBFX010000111.1:0-17009 GCF_982964205.1 Roseofilum sp.
GCTCGGCTGTGGAGGGTTAGTTGATATATATCTTCTTTGGTTACCCTAGTTGGGTCTCCAGCTTGGATATATATCTATTTTATCACACCTTGAATTTCTCTATGAAATCTATAGAAAACTCTTATGTGATGGTCATGTGATTGATTTATTGATGAAATCCTATGGCAATGCTTTAATGGATAGATTTTCTCTATTTGCATGACCTATTTACTCTGCACTGCTTTGGAGTGGTGTAGGATGATTTTAGGTAGATTTTAGGTAGAGCAACCGATTTTTAGTTGGTAGATTGTGAGTCAAAGCCCATCACTGCAAGAGTTTAATTACTGAAGCCGATGATGAGATTTGAACTCACGACCTACCGATTACGAATCGGTTGCTCTACCACTGAGCTACATCGGCAATTACCATCCTTTAGTATAGCATAGATTTAGGCTTTAGACTAGAATCTACAGGGAATACGCAAAAGAAAAGAGTCAAACTCAACGTTGAATGACAGAACGTGCTTTTTGGTTAGCCTGGTCACAATTGCCGAAGGCGGGGCCGGTTTTGCTACAAAGAATTGAGGCTCGGTTTGGCAGTTTGGCAGCCGCGTGGCAGGCGGATGCGATCGCCCTTAATTCTGTAGAAGGAATCGGAATCAAAACCGCACAATCCTGGGTAGCTCATCGTAAACAGCTCGATCCGATCGCCCTTTTAGAGCAGCATTTACAAACTAATCCTCAATTTTGGACTCCTAGCGATGCCCTTTATCCACGCTTATTATTAGAAATCCCCAATCCTCCACCGGTACTCTATTATCGAGGAATAGTGGAACCCGAAGAAAATCAAGGAATCAGACCAGCCGTAGCCATTGTGGGCACTCGCGATGTGACTGACTATGGCAGGCGATGGACCTATCGCCTCAGTAAACAATTAGCCCAACGGGGATTTACAATTGTCTCCGGTATGGCTCAAGGAGTGGATACTCAAGCCCATCGGGGATGTTTAGACGCAGGAGGGCGTACCATTGCTGTTTTGGGAACTGGAGTTGATATTATCTATCCTCCAGGCAATCAATCCCTTTATAAGCAGATCCTCGAACAAGGATTAGCGATCGGTGAATATCCCGCAGGAGTCCAACCTAACCGGGCCCATTTTCCCCAACGGAATCGCATTGTGGCGGGATTGAGTCGAGCTGTCTTAGTCACTGAAGCACCGACTCATTCGGGAGCATTAATTACGGCCAGATTAGCTAATGAATTTGGCCGGGATGTCTATGTCTTGCCTGGCCGAATTGATGATGAGAACTCTAAAGGATGCCTGGGTTTAATCAGTAAAGGGGCACAGGCGTTGATCAATGAAGGGTATGTATTAGAACTGTTGTCCCAAATTCCAGAACTCGATCCGGTGATTCCCAGAGAGAATGAACCCACTCAACAGTTATCCTTATTTTCCGCATCTCCTAAACCCGTACCTGTACCTGCACCTGTTCTTTCATTACCTCCTTTGCAACAGAAGGTATTAGAGGCTGTGAAGATGGAGGCGACTTCCCTGGATGCGATCGTACAGCAAACGGGATTAAGTGCAGCAGAAGTCTCCTCAACCCTAATCGAATTAGAGCTACTGGGATTAGTGTCTCAATTACCTGGAATGAGATACCAGCGTTAAAACTGTCCTATCTCAAGGAAGAATTCAGAAAATTATCCAGATCGCCATCCGATCTGCTTGAAAGTTAAGCTGGACAAGCAATTTCTAGGAACTGCTGGCCAATGGTATTCGTCAGTCCCCCTTGAGCCAAAACCTATACTGTCAGTTTTGCCGGAATCTTGGGGGATAGATCTTCTTATAGTTGGGGAAATCCCTAGAACAAGTCTCTCAGTTTTATCTTATGAACACGCGATCTATTCTCACTCTTCTTTTAAGTCTTTCCTCAACGGTCTTTATCTCTTCTGTGCAACCGGCTTATGCCAACCCTGTGAAAGAGACAGAAATTAACGCCCAATCCTATGCACTCATGGAAGAGCCAACGATTTGGAAGCAACTCCCCACACCAGACCAAACTATTACCGCTTTAGACATTAGTCCGACAGGAAATTTTGCAGTGGGGGGGAGTGAAGAGGCGATCGTTCATTTATGGGATTTAAGGGCGCAACAAGTGGTTCGCGATCTGCATAGTCATACCGCTAAAGTTACCTCGGTGGTGTTTAGTCCTAATGGGCGAACTTTTGTTAGTGGCAGTACTGATAAAACGATCAAAATTTGGAATTTAGCCATGTTAAGGCTAAACATGACTATCTATACAGATCGTGAAATTCATTCCTTAGCTGTAAGTCCCCATGGACAAACCTTTGCCAGTGGTAATGAGGATGGTACAGTAGAAGTCTGGAATTTAAATACGGGTAAAAAAAGACGAGAATTTAGTACACCAATACAGTCAAAAGTTGAAGTCTCTTATAGCGATGATGGTAACTTTTTAGTGACTCGTTATCCCGATCGCGATATCGTCCATTTTTGGAATCCGCTGACTGGAGAGTTGTTGGGCTCCAATCTTGCCGAAGATCCATTGCATGTAGACCAATGGTCAGAGATAGCTTGTAGTGGTTTATCGGAATCGCTAGGGGATAACCCTGGTAGTGAGGGATTTTGGTCAGAGCTTTGTGGCGAGATTGCTTCTACTGCTCAAGGAAACTTGTGGGCTAATATTGACTCTCATTCTATTGTTCTGTGGCGTTTGCCCAATCCTGTCAAATTCACCGCTAACCAAGGTTCAAATCCCGATTTACTTGGTTCCGAAGAGGCGATCGCCAGCATCCCCTAAACCGGGTAAAATATAGCCATGCTCGTCTAAGCACTCATCAATGGCAGTCGTATAAATTGGGATATCTGGATGTTCTTCTTGAACATGCTCTAACCCTTCGGGAGCGGCTAATAGACAGACAAACTTAATCGATGTTGGGTTCAGTTCTTTTAACCGACTAATGGCAGCAACAGCAGTATTACCAGTGGCTAACATGGGATCGACAATGAACATATCTCGCTCTTCCACATCATGGGGAACCTTGAGATAATACTCAATGGGAATCAAAGTTCTCGGATCTCGGTATAAGCCAATATGTCCCACCCGCGCAGAAGGAATCAGTTCCAACATGCCATCTAAAATGCCTTGTCCAGCTCGCATAATGGAAATCACTACCATTTTCTTTTCTGGCGCTAAAACTGGCGCTTCCATTACCCCTAAAGGAGTCTTAATCTCTTCTAATTTTAAGGGTAAATCTCTGGTCACTTCATAGGCAAGTAACAAGCTAATTTCTTTAAGCAAGGAGCGAAATTTAGCTGTACTGGTTTCCTCGCGACGCATGAGGGTTAGTTTATGAGCAATGAGGGGATGGTTGATAATGGTGACGTTGGACATTAGGGAATAGGGAATAGGGAATAGGGAATAGGGTTGTGGTACATGGCTTTGAGCCTTTAAGGCTGTACACCATAGCAGCGAGAAGCGCTGTAGTACTTCGCGCTGGTAATTGGGTAATGGAGAATAGGAATGGATAACTGTAGAGTTGACAGTGGATTATTGATAATTATAAGCTGTAGCCATTGATCTATGCCCGATCTGTGGTTACCGTAGTATTTTACAGAAACGATTGACTGGGGCAATCGATCGTGCGGGAAGTGCCTATGAAGCGTTCCCAGAGTTACGCTACACTCTAAGAGAGCAGTCCATTGTTCCCGATATTACCATGATTGGCGGCGATCGCATCCCTTGAGTTGTGTCACGGCACTAGAAGACTGTGCCATCACTATCAATAAATAGGGGAGGAACTCCACCAGAGCGAAGTTGAGCAGCAATTTTCCGCCCTGCTGTCCAACTTCCTCCCTGTAAAAGTTTGACCAGGGGAAATTCATCAGCAGTTAAGTTGAGTTTTTGGCGGATAATTTCGGTGAGTTTGTCAAGTAAAATTACGGTCAAAGCACGCCATTCAATAATGAGTTCTGAATCGACTTTATGAGGGATAGTGAGTTGGGATTGATCTTTAATTTCTAATCCCCCTAGATCTAAAAAGAGTCCACCATTGCGATATTCAGGTAGCCCGGTGAGTTGATTTAAGTCGGTGATAGTTAAACCGAGTTCTTGCAAAGGTTCAAGAAGTGAATAGGTTAACCATTGGGAGAGTTTATGAAATGGGATGAATTGGGAGCCTATTCCAGTTTTAGGTAAAGCAGTATGTTGCCAAACATCCCCTAGGTTCACGCCATTGAGGGTTAAGCGTCCAGGCCAAATTTCTCCAAGGCTCTCTAGAATCGTTTGAAAAATGGTAACGGCGGATAGATGATGATTTTCAGTTTGCACTAGCCAACCGTGGATTAAATAGCTGGGGCGCGGGGGAGAACCAGGGAAAAATTGGGGGGAGTCAGAAAGGACTTTACCGAGTTTTTGCAGGATTTTCAGTCTTCCAGATATACCGACTAAGGGATTTTCAGGGGTGACTTGGAAGGCGGTTTCTAGGGCAGGTTGAGTGAGGTTTTGTAGGGCGAGACTATCGACTTGATAAGGATGCTTTGGAGTGCTGGAAAATAGTCCTTGGCAAAAGGAGTGAAAACTAGCAACGGCTAATCCTTCGGAACGGTTATAAGTGTTCGCTGTGTTGGGTTCTTGATAGTGCCATTGCGCCCCTGCACCAGCATCTAAGAGGACGCTGATAATAGCTAAATCGAGTTTAGATTTAGCTTGCTCTAGATCGGAATAGCCAGATAGTGAGCGTTGCAGTTGTTCTAAACGGGAGTTGCCTCCGACTTCAAAGTGTCGCCACCGGGAATGAAAGGGAACGTTTAGATCGGGATATTCAGCGCGAATGACTTCAATGACGTAATCCGCAATATCGGGTAGTTTGGATAAGTGGCAGCGAAAGCTTGATAGTTGGTCAGATTGGGCTAAATCGAATAGGATTGAAGCGCGATCGCGAATTGTTTGCGGCGATCTCAACTGTTTAATAACCTCCTGCATTTATCCTCCTATCCCCCAGACGCACCTAAACTGGCTAATACTTCCCGCAAGATATCCGGCGGAACTTGGTCAGTAATCTTTGCTTCCGTGTGTTCTGTGGGTAGAATAAACCGCACGCGACCCGATTTTACCTTTTTATCGGTTTGCAAGCTATCTAAAATGCTCTCAATGCTCACTTGTGAGGGAATGCGCGTGGGTAAGCCAGTTTTTTCAATTAATGCTAATTGACGCTGATCCCAATCTTGTCCCCAGAATCCCATCTTCAGAGCTATTTTACTGACAGCTACCATCCCGATCGCCACGGCTTCGCCGTGAATCACCTGCTCATAACCCGTTAAACTCTCGATCGCATGACCAATCGTATGTCCATAATTCAGAATTGCCCGTAACCCGGCTTCCTTCTCATCCTCACTCACCACCTGCGCCTTGGCTTCACAGGAACGAGTTAAAATTAAGTTCAATAACTCTGGTTCAATCTCCTCAAACCGATCCAGCCGTTTTGACCGTTCAAGTCGCTCAAATAGCTCTAAATCCCAAATCACTCCATACTTAATGACTTCCGCCATTCCTGCCCGAAATTCTCGCTCTGGTAGAGTTTTTAGCACTTGGGGGTCAATCCAAACAAGACGCGGTTGATAAAATGCCCCAATCAGATTTTTGCCCAAGGGATGATTGACTCCCGTTTTACCGCCAATGGAAGCATCCACCATGGCGAGTAGGGAGGTGGGGACTTGGACAAAGTTGACTCCTCTGAGCCATGTAGCAGCGGCAAACCCAGTCATATCACCAATTACACCACCACCAAGGGCGACGAGGGTAGAGGAGCGCTCTAGACGGTTTTCCAGGGCACAATCATAGATGGTTTGAATAGAGTCGAGAGTTTTGTATTGTTCTCCTGCGGGGATCAGATGAGAGTAAACGGTAAAACCAGCATGGGTTAAGGAGGCGATCGCCTGTTCTGCGTAGTAATCGGCGATCGTAGGATTAGACACCACCAGCACTTTTTTCCCCAAGCTTTTCATGTCCGAAGGAAACTGAGCCATACGAGGACCAAGTTCGTCAAGAGAGGCTGGGGCGATCGCAATCTCATAAGACAGTACCCCCAACTCCACCCGCACCGTAGACCCTGAAACCAATCCATCTATCATCGCTTTGTGGTTCAACTCTTTGTCAATCAGTTGTATTCTAGTTTACGGAATGTTGGGATTAATCTCAAGACTGAATCACTGAGTTAACAAAAGGAGAAAAAACATGAGCATTGGTGGAGCCATTACCTACTTTGCTTTCCTCGGAGGCATGATTGGTGTAGCCCTGACCCTATGGTTTGGACTACGGGCGATTAAGTTAATCTAAAATTACCCACCCTGTGCCCTTCGACTGCGATCGAGGCACAGGGATGGGGAAATGGGGGCACACGAAGACGATCTTCTATTACCTATTCCCTATTCCTTTTTAGTATGAAGACTCAACGGTTAAAAACTCTGTTAATTGGGAAATTTTCCCTGTTCCGTCTGCTGCGATCGGCGATCGCCATTTATACCATTCTCTGCATCTACATTTTCGCGATCGCAGACAGTAGAATCTTTCTTCCTCCAGATACCACCTATCAAACCTTACCCCAGAGCGTTACCCTCACCTCTGAACCGGGAATCAACATTACCAGTCAATATCTCCCCAACCCCAGCGCCACCTATACTCTCCTCTATAGCCATGGGAATGCCGAAGATTTGGGGATGATTCAACCGGTTCTCGAACATTTGAATCAACTGGGATTTAGTGTCTTTGCCTACGACTATCGAGGCTATGGAACCAGCGAAGGAAAACCTACAGAACGAGGGGCGTATCAAGATATTCGCGCTGCCTATACTTATCTAACCGAAACGCTGAAGATTCCCCCCAGTCAAATTGTTCTCTATGGTCGTTCTGTGGGTGGGGGCCCGTCTATCGATTTAGCCACCCAAACGGCGATCGCAGCTTTAGTGACTGAAAATACATTTATTTCTGTCTTGCGGATTGTAACTTGGATACCTCTATTTCCGTTCGACAAATTTAATAATATTGGCAAAATAAATAAAATCAGCGCTCCCGTGTTAATTTTCCATGCAACTTTGGATCGGGTGATTACATTGATCCATGGTCAGAAACTCTACCAAGTTGCCAATGCGCCGAAAATGTTGGTTCCTATTGAGGGGTTAGGGCATAATGATTGGATGGGAAGAGTCGATCTCTATAACCAAAATCTACAAGAAGTGAGCAGAGGACAGGCGATTCCAATATAGCGTCTAGTCAAGAGGCAACAGCTACAGGTTTCAGATACGCGAGTATGGGCAAGATTGAACCGGGAATGAAAACTAGCCTCCCTTTGTGGCAGCGATGCCGCTCATTGGTGTGCGAGCAGATTTGGCCTAAGCTCTCAACCATTTGGAAAGATTCCCAAAATTCCTGGCTTGATTGGGTTACGGTAAGAAATTCAGTGGTTATTGTCACGTTAACCACTACGGTATTAGTGGTGGCATTGAGAAAAATAGGCTGGACTGAATCATCGGAATTGTTAATCTATGACCAGTTTACCCAGTGGAGGGCGATCGCCGAAACTGACGATCGACTCTTAATTGTCGGTGTTACGGAAGAGGATATTCAGGCCCAACAGAGGTATCCCCTATCCGATGAAACCATCGATCGGCTTTTACAGAACTTAGAGGCCCATGAGCCAAGGATTATTGGTTTAGATATCTATCGAGATATTCCCCAAAATCCTGGCCGCGAGCAATTGATGGCCTATTTACAAGGGGAAAATAATCGTACCGTCACCGTTTGTCAACTGAGCAAAGGGGACGATGATATTGGGGTTCCTCCCCCTCCCGGAGTAGCGAATAAAAACCTCGGATTTGCCGATGTGGTGATTGACAACGATGGGGTGATTCGTCGCAGTTTGTTATGGGGTAGACCCTTACCGTCTTCTAGATGTCAGGTAAAGCAAGCCTTTTCGCTGCAACTGACACGCCATTATTTAACCGATGAAAATATTGAAGTAAAACCCTCTGAAGGGACTTTGATGTTAGGTTCAGTGCCTTTAACCCGCCTACAAGCTAATACGGGGGGTTATCAGGGAGTGGATGCTCAGGGTTATCAAATTTTATTGAAGTATCATTCTCCCGATCGCGTGGCTCGCAAAGTAACGTTAACCGATGTTTTGCAAGATCGGGTCGATCCGAGTTGGATACGCGATCGCATTATTCTGATTGGTGTCACTGCTCCTAGCTTAAATGATTACTTTTATACGCCCTACAGCCGAGGACAAGAAAGCAATCATCAAATGCCAGGGGTAGAAATTCATGCCCAAATGATTAGCCAACTTCTCAATGCGGCTTTAGAGGGTCAACCATTGATGAGTACCTGGTCAGATCGGGTGGAAATCCTCTGGATTCTAGGGTGGGCAGGAGTGGGTGCTGTGTTAAGTTGGAAGATTAATCATCCGTTGCATTTATCGGGAAGTTTGGCGATCGCTCTCTTAGGTTTAGCTGGAAGTAGCTGGTGGTTCTTTCAATCTTCCCTATGGGTTCCCTTATTTTCCCCCATGTTGGGATTATTGATCGGCAGTAGTGGAGTCTTTGGGTATCGGTCTTATCAAACCGAAAAACTGCAACAACAAATGGCTGTACGAGTAAAACAACAAGAGAAAGATTTGAAGCTTTTGCAAACATTTTTGGAGGAACAGACCCAACGACAAGATACTACTCAATTAGAAAGCTCAGAAGAGACGAAAACTTGGACAGCAACCGAGGGGTATGAGGAGGATGAATGGACTCAAATTGCTCCGGAAAATACAGAGGAATGGACTCAACCGATGAGTCTGTTAGGAGGACGTTATCATATCACGAAAGTATTAGGAGCCGGGGGATTTGGGCAAACCTATTTGGCTCAGGATATTCAGCGCCCTCGACATCCCATTTGTGTGATTAAGCATCTACGACCGTTGCAGACGGAGGGGAATTTTTTTCAGGTTGCCCAACGATTGTTTAATACAGAAGCGGAGATTTTAGAGATTGTCGGGCAACACGATCAAATTCCTCAATTGTTTGCCTATTTTGAAGAACATCAAGAGTTTTATTTAGTTGAAGAGTACATTGAAGGCAGTTCTTTAAGTGAAGAATTGGGACAAAATCATTGCTTAGATGTGGATCGAGTGGTGGCGCTAATATTGGATATTTTGCAAGTGTTGTCGTTTGTCCATCAATATCAAGTCATCCATCGAGATATTAAACCCAGTAATATTATTCGTCGCCAGAGCGATCGTAGGCTCTGTTTAATTGATTTTGGCGCAGTTAAGCAGTTTGCTCCCCATTTAGATGAAGAGACAGAACGGTTTACAGTGGCGATCGGCACAAAAGGTTATGCGGCTCCAGAACAATTGATGGGGCAACCAAGACTCTGTAGTGATATTTACTCTGTAGGCATGATTGCTATCCATGGTTTAACGGGTATTCCTCCTCAGAAATTACGCCAAGATTGGAGCAGTGGTAGTGCGATTTGGCATCATTTGGTTGAGGAAACAGTAAGTGTGGAACTAATGGATATTTTAGACCAAATGGTAGCCTATCATTTCCGCGATCGCTATCATTCTGCTGTTGAAGCGATCGATGCCTTGAAAAAATTAGGTTGAATATAACGATAACTAACTAAAGATCCAATAACCGCTGCTCATTCACTTGTGTCTGCTCCAGATTATGTCCTCCACCCGTTAAGGCAGAGCAGATATATTAAATAGAGCATCAAGATAAACCCTTGCTGCCTTCCGATAGCTAGATTGATGGCTCTCTGAACTCTGACCATTTCCATTTTGCAGCAAAAATAGGGACAAGGCCGCAGAAAATACCCGCTCTTGATCCCAATCGGGATGGTTTTCTAAATAGCATTGGATGGATTCGTGGAGGTCTTCAGGTATTTCTGCCAGAATACTCACAGTTGTAGTATGCATATGCAGCCCTCTAGGGTTGGGTTGAGTGGATGTTGGCATGATGCCTTGTGACTCTATTGTGTGCTACGAATAGGGGGTCTTGTCAATGTTGCGAAATATTAAAAAAGCCGATCATTTTTTGTTACAGAAACGATATGATGGGGGTTTGAAGCCATTTTTTGTTACATAACTTTATTTTCCTTGGATAGGGAATCGAGATCGTCACCCCTTGAGGAAAATCCCCAAGTCAAGCCTAGTGATACGGTGAGATAGGAGTTCCGTCAGATTAAGGTTGTGTAAAATTCTGGAGAAGTTGTGGAAAAGACTAGGGAAACTTGTGGAAATGTTGTGGAAGTTGTGGGGAAAAGAGGGGGAAATGATAAGAATTACAAATTTTGGGATGGGGAGGTAGGGAGATGGGGAGAATGGAGGGATAGGGGGATACGGAGACACGGAGACACGGTGATTGGTGTGTAGCATGAATAAATGAATTTGATCTGAGTTTACGTCTAATGGGAATGAAAATATGAATCCATCAGACGTAATGGTTCATTATTAATTGTTAATTATTCATTGTTCTTAGGCGGCTGATACGCTCTCTTTTGGCCAGGTGTGGCCGAGGACTGTAAAGACTTGGCGCTGTTCAAAGAGGAGAACAAGATCGGGGTTAATTTTGCCGTTGTCGGCTTCTTCATGGAGAATTTTCATGACGATATCAAGGGGAAGGCGACGCTTATAGGGGCGATCGGCGGCTGTGAGCGCGTCATAGATATCGGCAATGCTCATCATTTGGGTTTGCATGGTGATATCTTGTTGATGGAGTCCTTGGGGATATCCGCTGCCATCAAGTTTTTCGTGGTGTCCGTAGGCGATCGCCGGAATATCTTGTAAACCTTTTGTCCAGGGAATGCGCTTGAGAAATTCGTAGGAATGGGTGACATGGGCCTCGATCGCCAACCGTTCTTGAGTCGTCAAATTGCCTCGAACCACCAGTAATTGAGCGATTTCGTCGGATTTGAGTAAGGGTTTCTGTTGACCATCCACATCTCGATAGGTGAATTGGGCAATCTTTTCTAATTGCTGCTTGAACGTCTGATAATGACTCTTGAGTTCTTTTGTTTCAATGGCTAAGGGACGCTTGAGGTCTTCAATTAGGGCTAAAGACTCTCTTAAGTAGGCGATCGCCTGATTTAATTCCTGATCTAATTGTGCCAAACGATCGCAATGGGGACAATACTCTTCCGTATCTTCTGAATGGTGATGACTGGGATGTTCCACCAAATACTTAAATTTCCGTTGATAGCACTCCATTTCTAATGTCCGTTGAGCCAAGGAAAACCGATGGCGAATCACTTCTAACTGTTCGGGATAAAGCTTTTCCCGCTTCCCTAAAATCGTTTCCGGAACCAAGACTTTACCAAAATCATGTAGCAAAGAGGCATAGCGAATTTCTTGAAGTTGCCGGTCATTAAACCAAATTAAATGGAGGGGCCCTGAGTGAATATCATTCACTTCTTGGGCTAATCTAACGGTTAATTCTGCTACCCGTTCCGAATGCCCCGATGTGGTCGGATCGCGGGCTTCGATGACTTGTACAGAGGCTTTTACGAAACCCTCAAATAGAGTTTCAATACTTTGTTGTAAGTGATTTCGTTCAATGGAAATAGCAGCTTGGGAAGCGAGCGATCGCACAATTTGCTCTTGAAACTGGCTAAATGGTAAAGTGTTCTCTAGAGCATTAGCGGCGGTAATGTGCAGATCTGGTTGGTGTTTGCGATTAATTAACTGTAATACTCCAATGACTGTCCCTTCATTATTTTGCATCGGCAGCACCAAAACCGAACAAGTCCGATAAGCAAAATCCTGGTCAAAGCTGCGATCGAGTTGATAAGGAACGGAAGAGGGGAGCTGGTACGCATCGACAATATTTAAGGTATCCCCAGTCAGAGCCACATAACCGGCTAAACTTTTCGGAGTTAAGGGAATTGCAAATTCCTGAAACAGACGGGTTGAGATCGAATCATTTTGGGCGGTCTTAAAAATCAACTCTTGGGCATCTTCTTTGTGGTTGACTAAATAGACACTTCCGGCATCACTAGAGGTAATTTCCCGACTTTTGGACAAAATCAGATCTAATAACTGTTGTAAATCGTGACTTCCTGATAGAGCTGTACCAATAGCGAGGAGTTCTTCCACTAAGTTGGCTCGTTTAGTTGCTTCATCTGCATCTTTTTGTACAACTAAACAGGCTAATTCGGGATGCTGTTCATCCATGATCTTAAGTCCTCATTGGCTTTTGCTGAACTGATGCACCCGATAGAACTTTGGAGAGTTGATAGGTATACCTGTCTTCTATCCACGTCTGTCTTGGTTCAGAGGTAATGCGAAACACCCAAGTAAGAATACTATAGTGGTTTTTCTAGTATATCTTGAAATTAGTTGCAACAAGTTTTAAAGAGTTAAACTAACTTGTGTTGTCTATCTCTGAAGTGATATTACTTCAACTCTAGCTTGCTATCTATTGAGAGGATTACAGAAGACGATTAACAAGGGGGTAGAGTCCCCTTGTTAAGTAAAGTTTTCCTGATTGAATAATGTCAGTTTTGATCGAGGGAATTTTGCAGCTAATTTGACCCAAGAATGGAGATTATAGAAAAAGAGAGTCTAAACGTTTCAGGTTATTCAAAACTGACGTGAAGTAAAGTTTTATTAACCCCTGACGATCGCGGCATTAATCGCCTAACTGGGGACAGGTTTTTGTACTCCACTTACACTTATAGACATAGGGTTTTTGCCAATCGAGGGGAAGTTCTAGTAAGTCGCGGGAACCGGTGAATCCTTGGCCGAAAAACAGTAAGACGGCGACACAGTTCAGGATAATGTGGGCCATGCGCCATTTATGGGAGCGATCGCGGTAAATATCTTGTACGATCGCTAAAGAGAAAATCATTAATAGGGCCGCAGTAATACCATAATAATAGTGAGAAATATACCATTCATAGCCCCGTCGAAACACGCCGTCTTGACAACCTAGAACGACTAGACCCATACCTGCACCGGTTGCAAATACGCCTCGCCATAATTTAGAGCCACGTTTACTAACGCGAAAGAGAAAAACTAAGGAGGTAATAGTAGCAGCAAATAACAGGGCGACTAAAATAGTTTCAACGGCACTAGAGCGAGGTTTATCAATAAACAAGACATAAGCAAGGGCAACTAAGCTGATGCCAACCACAGAACCCGTGAGCCACTGGCCAATTCTGACATGATCTGGGCCAACGATAGTCGGAATTTTGCTTTTCTCTCCCGCAGCAATTGCCAGTCGTCGTTGACGAGTTTGCCAGGCGAAGTGAACCACAATACCAATGAGGGGATAAACGAGGGCTACAGCTAGGGTAGGATGTATTATAGCGAGTATATCTTTGGTGTCCATAGATTTTCAGTGAGGTTAATGGATATTTTCTAGCCTATTCGAGATGGGGCGATCGCAGATTAATTCTTTCTGAGTGATTCTTGAGATAATCCTTACCTCAGATTCAAGCGAGATCTTGACCCATGGGTTACAACGGTATACAGGAAAACTTTCAGGGAAAAAGGGGGACTGATTACCCCTAAACCGTGACCGATTACCAGCGCGTAGCGCTTATGGATATCAACAACCTTTTAAATCAACTGTCCAACCAGGAACAAGAATTACAAGAGCAGGAGTTTCTTGCACCTTGTGTGGCGGGAGGAGGAGTGAAAACCAAGATCGCTTCTATCGCGTATCGTTTTCAACCACAACCAGCGGACTTTGAAGGCTGGGGCATTTTCAAACCCCTCGATACGCGGACGGCTCAATGGGTAGATGAGCCAACTTTGCCGCAAATTAGCGAGTATTTAAATTTGCTCAACCCCCTAAGATTTTGGCTCAGTTATCGCCTCAAAGGACAAACTTGGTTAGCTTATCCCGTGAATGGAGATGAAGCGAGAAAACGCTATGGCATTACTCAACCGACTCCGGTTAATTTGGTTACTGAGGGTGGGGCATTTGAAACGATTATCGCCCGTGGAGATGGGGCTACCTGGTGGTTTGAAAGTGTCGATCGCCGCGCAGACCCGCAAATTACGGATACGCTCAAGCAGCACTTAAAACAGTTAACCGATCCAGAAACACTCCAATTTTCGGGCATGACTCCAGAAGCGAAAATTACTTATGAATTGGTTGCTGGGCAGCAGGAAGAATTTGGTTCGGAAAAACGCGATCGCCGTCGGTTAAATCAAGCGCTGAAACAAGGGGGAGGATCGCTACAAGAATTTGCCGATCGAGGAGACTATTGGCGAGTAGAGTGGACAACGGCGGATGGAGAACACCATGTTTCTGCCATTAGTAAAGGGGATTTAACGGTGATGAGTTCGGGGATTTGCCTGAGTGGGCGCGATCGCGACTTTGATTTACAATCCCTAGTAGGCGTGATGGAAAATCGAGATTAATATGGTGGCAGAATGAGCATAATGATGGAAGCCGGGAATTGTAGATAATTAACCTGATGGGAGAGACAATATGGAGCCTCTTGCTTTAATTATGGCAGCCTTAGTAGCTGGTGCAGCTAAAGCGGCGGGTGATGCTGCACCGGATGCTTATCAAGGGCTAAAGGCATTGATTAAGCGCAAGTTTGCTGGGGAACCGAAAGCGGAAATGGTGTTAGAAGAACATGAGAGCGACCCGGAAATCTATGAAGCGCCTTTGAAGAAAAAGTTACTTGAAGCGGGAGCCGATCGCGATCGGGAAATTCTGGCGGCTGCTCAGAAACTGCTCGATGAAATGGAGTCGAAAGAGTCAACCCCTGGCAGCTTCCAGACCACATTTCAAGGGGAGGTGAAAGGGGCACAAGTTGGACATGGTAACCAACAAACCAATACGTTTAGTTAAATTAATGTTTGATGTGCTGAGGATGGGGCGGGTTTACAGGATTTATGGTAGGTTTCCCAGATCTCGTTAAAACCCGCCCTGCCCCACAAGTTCCTTACCAACGACCAAGACCCATTTTTAATTTTTAATTGATTCAGATGGCTGACGATACTTCTCAATTTGATTCCCAGTTTCACGGCTCGGTATCAGCAGAAACAGGCAGAATTGAGTGAAGCAGATTCTCTCGCTCGCTATTCTCTGGCTTTGTCTAAGGAAGGTAAAGATTTGGATGCCGCCATAGAACTTCTTAAAGCAAATAAAATTCTGGAAAAGCACCACGCCAGCGACCCAGAGTTAATGGCTGCTGTAACCACTTATGTCTATGGCAGTAGAGAGCGCCAACGTTTTTATGGTCATCAAGGGTGGGTTGTTAGTGTTAGTTATAGCCCAGATGGAAAGACTTTAGCTTCTGGTAGTGAAGACGGAACTATTAAACTGTGGAACTTAGAAACTGGGGCAGAACTATCTACCCTCAAAGGTCATCAGGAGTTGGTCAGCAGCATCAGTTACAGCCCAGATGGAAAGACCTTAGCTTCTGGCAGTGAAGACGGAACTATTAAACTGTGGAACTTAGAAACTGGGGCAGAACTATCTACCCTCAAAGGTCATCAGGAGTTGGTCTACAGTGTCGGTTACAGCCCAGATGGAGAGACCTTAGCTTCCGGTAGTGAGGATAGAACCATTAAGCTGTGGGATGCAGAAACAGGGGCAGAAATTACTACCCTTACCGGTCATCAGCAACGGGTCAGCAGTGTCAGTTACAGCCCAGATGGAGAGACCTTAGCTTCCGGTAGTGAAGACGGAACTATTAAGCTGTGGGATGCAGAAACTGGGAAAGAAATTACTACCCTCACCAGTTATAAGGAGGGGGTTATCAGTATCAGTTATAGCCCAGATGGAAAGACTTTAGCTTCTGGGGGTTGGGATGGCACTATCAAACTGTGGAATCTAGAAACTGAGGCAGAGATTACTACCCTTACCGGTCATCAGCAATCGGTCGCTAGTATTAATTACAGCCCAGATGGAAAGACTTTAGCTTCTGGGGGTTGGGACAAAACTATCAAGCTGTGGAATGTAGAAACTGAGGCAGAGATTGCTACCCTTGGTCATCAGCACTCAGTCACTAGTATTAGTTACAGCCCAGACGGAAAGACTTTAGCTTCTGGGGGTTGGGACAAAACTATCAAGGTATGGAACCTAGAAACTGGGGCAGAAATTACCACCTTAACTGGTCATCAAGAAAGGATCTCCAGTATTAGTCACAGCCCGAATGGAAAGATTTTAGCTTCTGGTGGTTGGGACAAAACTATCAAGCTGTGGAATCTAGAAACTGGGGCAGAAATTACTACCCTTACCGGCCATCAAGAAAGAGTTAGAAGTATCAGCTATAGTCCAGATGGAAAAACCTTAGCTTCTGGCAGTTTGGATGGGACTATCAAGCTGTGGAATCTAGAAACCGGGGCAGAAATTACTACCCTCACTGGTCATCAGGATTTAGTCTGGAGTATCAGTTACAGCCCAGATGGTCAGACTATTGCTTCTAGCAGTGGGGACAACACGATCAAGCTTTGGAATCTAGAGACCGGGAGGGAAATTACTACCCTTACTGGCCACCGCAACTCAGTTATCAGTGTTGGATATAGTCTAGATGGAAAGACCTTAGCTTCTGGCGGTTTTGATGGCACTATCAAGTTGTGGAATCTAGAAACTGGGGCAGAAATTACTGCCCTCACCGGTCATCAGGGGTTGGTCACTGGTATGAGTTACAGCCCAGATGGAAAGACTTTAGCTTCTGGTGGTGAAGACCGAACTATCAAAGTATGGAATCTAGAAACAAGAACAGAGATAACTACTATTCTTACCGGTCATCAGAGGTGGGTCTGGAGTGTCAGTTATAGCCCGGACGGAAAGACTTTAGCTTCTGGCAGTTGGGACGGAACGATTAAGCTGTGGGATGTGGACTTTGATTCTTTAATGGAGAGAACTTGCGAGAGAGTTCGCCCGTATTTGTCGAATCCTGATGCTCCTTTGAGTGACGAGGAGCGCCGCTTGTGCGACGGAATAGGAGATGGGGAATAGGGAAAAACTGTTTTTACTTTTCCTTTAGGGCAAAGCGTTGT
>NZ_CEZBFX010000112.1:0-16870 GCF_982964205.1 Roseofilum sp.
CCCAGACTCTTTTAGAAACTTTTCTCGACAACTTCGAGTGCAGCCACGGCCCATTGTTCCCCTATGAGGAGAGATGAGTATCGCCCGCTTCATCCGCCAATGGTGTGAAAGCTGTTCCCACGAGAATAACTGTGCCACCCTCTTCCGGCTGATGTGCGATGAAGAGCCGGGGGCAATATCCGACCTCGCCCCCTATCTCAACAGCTTGATGTGCAAATCTTACCAACCTAGGAGACCTCTTCAATGACAAATTATATTGCAAATCACCCAACCCCGATAGAAAAATACCAGCAACTTGCTCGCGAATACAAACAACATCTAGCCCAGATGTGCCGACCTGGGGCTAACTTTTCCTCCATTCAAATTGCCGAATTCATCCGGATTGCCGACAACTCCCTGGCATCAGCCATCCGCTATAAGCAGAGCCTCGTGACCATTCGCCAGAGGCGCAACCTCACCGAGCGAAGCCAAAAAGTAATCCTTTCCCTGCACAAGCAAGGCGTAAAACCCAATCGAATCGCCAAATGCTTAGGGGTCCGAACATCTTTCGTCAAAAAAACCATCGCCGAAGCTATTCCCTCCCATTCCCGAACAAAAAAAAACGAGGCATTTAACCATGAACAAAGAAGATTTTGACAGTAAGACCCTAGACCACATTAATGAAATCCTCGAATGGGGAAATATTGACCTGGAATCTTACCTTGACAACACCGAAACCCATCCGGCAATTTTGATCACGCAACTCACTTCTCTTGCCCTGGAACGAGTAAGGGCTTTAGAAGAGCTGGTAGATGAAGTCCGATATCTTTCTGCCGATTTTTTGGGAGAGATCAGGCAAATTCGCAGTCCAAAAGTAACCAAAGAGCTTCTCGATCTAGAGGGAAAGGAACTTAAGGAAGTGGTCGTTATACAAGACCGGAGGATATCTTTTCTGCTTGAGTTAGCGGCAGCTCGGCTCGAGATGCTCGATCGCGCTCAAAAAGAATTAAATCAGCTTCTTTACCGACACTATGATTTCGGCAAAAAGCTTTTGGAAGCAGTAGCCGAAACGAATCACACACTCAAGCACAGATAAACGGAGGGGCCGGAGCAATCCGGCCATTATTTTTCATGGTTGTTTCACTCAATAGGAGGCTTTCCCCGCGAAACTCCTTTGACATCAGGGATTACCAGGACTTCCTAGAACCCACAAAGACCAAGGGGAAATACATCTGCCCTCATTGCGGGGGGAACGACCTATCCTTTAACCCAACCTCTGGGGCATTTACCTGCTGGTCAGGGGGCTGTGAGGGTAAGGATATTGTGAAGGCACTGAAGAAAAAAGCCGGCACGTGGGAAGAACCAGGAGAGCGCCCCTACCGCCCCATGAGGCCCATTCGCTCATCCTTCCTTTGTCTGGCTCGCTATCGCCAACCCAGAGAAGTCACCCCAGGATTCTTTCTGTTCCAAGAAAAGCACAGAGCCTGGAGATGGGACAGAGATCGCTTCGTCGTGCGCTATGACCAACCGGATCTGAGGGAGAACGGAAAACCCAAGAAGGAATTCAAACCCCACACCAATGGCAAGCCAGGCAAAGGAGATACCCTCTGGGGTCTCTACAACCTTGAATCCGCAATGCAAGCCAAGGGGAAAACCTTACTGATGGTAGAAGGGGAGGGTTGCACAGATACCGCCGCTCAACTGGGATTAGTTGCCGTCACCATGCAGGGGTCAGAGTGGCAACAAGAGAAAGTCATCGAAGCACTAAAACCCCTGGCAGGAGTAATTGCTGGGCTGGTGGCAATTCCTGACAAAGATGCCACTGGAGAAAAGAAGTCTGACCTAATTAGAGGCGCTTGCCAACACCTGGGAATCCCCTATACCTCCATGGACATGACCTCACTGTGGCCAGAGTGCCCAGAACACGGGGATATCACCGACTGGTACGAGGCTGGGCGGGCATCTCCAGAAGCCCTACGCCAAGCCATCAAGAAGTCCTGGAAGCTCCCCAAACCAGAGCCAGAGGCAGAAGAGGAGAGAGAAGAAAACCGACCCACTCCAGTTCAATTCGCCCAAAAACTAGGAAAAACCCAGCGCTTTCGGTGGCGGTTCCATAATGAGCAGAAATCCTGGAGGGAATGGGATGGAAAACATTGGAGAGCAGTTTCCCAAGAGAAGATAGGCGATTTTATCTACCACCAAGCCAAACACCACATCAAGAGCAATGCCTGGGTCAAAGACTGTCAAGCTCTCCTAGAGCGGGAGCTGCGGGAAGAGGAGTGGATGGCTCAATCCCAGAGTGTGAGAGCTTTTGCCAATGGCGTTGTCGATATCGCCTCCATGGAATTAAGTCCCCATGACCCCAGTCACTACAACACCAGTTTCATCCGTCGCGACTGGTGGCAACCCGAAGGCAATGACATCAAAGACCCTCTCCAAGCGCTCAAGCAGTATTGCCCTCACATCTACGAAGCTTGGCATCATGCCATGGGTGGAGACGAGAGGAAGATACTCAAGCTTCTGGCTATCTGCAATGGGGTTATGACGTGGCAATGCTCCCCTTTCCAGAAGTTTATCCACCTCATCGGTAGACCGGGAACCGGGAAGGGGACATTCTCACGGCTGTTGAGTGCGTTGGTGGGAAAGGAAAACGCCAAGTCATCGAAGCTGGCAAAGTTGGGCAGTGACTATGACATTGCTCACTGGATTGACAGCCAGTTAGTCGTGTTCCCAGATGAGGGAGGCAAGTTATCAGGCTCTGCCCTAGACAACTTTAAGAGCATCACCGGAGGAGACCCCATTTCCTATCGCCAGATCTACGGAGAGGTTGCTTCTGGCCCATACCAGGGGACGGTGCTGATTATCTCCAATGACCCCTTGTTCCGAGGAGAAACCGGACCAATTAAACGGCGGCTGTGCTTGGTTGAGTTTGACCAGCCCATCGCCAACCGTTCCCACTTGGCAGAAAGGCTGATGATGAGGGAGATCCCCCAACTGACCTACTGTGCCCTTTCTCTGACTCCCCACAAAGTTGAGGCGATCATCAAGGGATTGGGTGAGTATGACATTCCCGAATTTCAGTCTAAGCATTGGGAGTTGGAGATGGCGGAAAATTCTGTAGCTGACTTCCTGGATACAGAATTAATTCCCCTTCCGGATTGCCAGGCACGGGTCAAGTTCCTCTACGAGAACTATTGCCAATTCTGTTCGGGGACGGGACAGAAGCCGGTTGCTATGAACAAGTTTAGTTCTCGCTTGCTCAGTGCGTCTGACTTTGTTGGCTGGGAGGTTGACAAGGGGAAAGACCGTAAGGGGGCTTATGTGGTTGGGGTGGGATTGAGAGACGAGGATTACCATAGGGACATCCCAACGCCTAGTGAGGTCTTGAAGCAAGCGGAAAAAGTTTTGCCCCCCAATCAATTATCACAACCGTCAGAGCCATCACCAGATGAGCAAATTTCCCCCAAAGAACCAGAGCGTGACGATAGGCGTGATGATACGGTGACGATACCGGTGACGGCTGAAACGCTAACACAGCAAGGGCGTGATGGTTGTGACGATACTTTGCCCCTACTTCGCACGGAAGAGAAAACCGAGGGGTTAAAGGTGGGCGATCGCACTTCAACACCAGCAGAGGAACCGGTGCAAACCTCTCTGCCCAAGAAGGGCGATCGCGTGTACGTCCCCTTAGACGGACAGTGGGAATTAGTAGATGTTAAGCAGGTTCACAAGAGGACTTTTTCAGCCTTTCGTATCACCCAATATGATCGCGAAACCTTGGAGACCCCCATTGTCCATGGACTCAAAGAGTGGAGACCAAAACCCGACCCGGTTTACATCTACGAATCGGCCGGCATAAAAGACAAGAAGGGATGGGTGCAGGGCTGGTACATCACCCGCATTGACCGCACCCATTATCACTGTCGCCTCGCTGGAGTTAACGAGTCGAAGGCGATTGGAAAACGAGAGGTTAGCCGGGCAGATCTCAAATTCCCCGATTGGGTTTACGAGCCAGTAGAGCAATGAAAAAATTACAAGTCATCAAGGCAGCCACCGGCACATTTGATCGCGTCGCGAAACGTATCAGTTTAATTAGTCGAGGCGGCTCCATCCAACTTCGATGGACATTTTCAGGTCAGCGATATCATTTGGCCATCCCAGGAGCCATCAGCCAAGCAAGCATTGAAGCGGCTTACGCCAAAGCGAACGCGATCGCCTCTGACATCGCTTTAAACCAGTTTGATAGCTCCCTGGCAAGGTACGATCCAGAAAAGGATGGACGCATTAAACCCCAACAAGAGGAGACGATCGCTACCCTCTGGGATAAATACAAGCTCAGATCCCAGGCAAAGACCTCGCCCACTACCCAAAAAAGTGTCTGGAGAGAGATTGATCGGGCGATCGCCGCACTTCCCAGCAGTGCATTAAGGCTTGAGAACATTAAACAATTAGGGGGCGAATACCTGAAAATCCGGAAAGCCTCCACAGCCCATCGGCACTTTGAATCTTTGCAGCCAGCAATTAGGGTGGTGCTGCCAGACATCAGGCTTAAAGAACAGCTTCCCAAGAAAGTCAAAAAACCGATTCAGTTCTTTACCCCCAATGAAGTTCGGGTGATTCTCGAAGCATTTGAAGGAAACCATTACGAGCGCTACGTAACCTTTTTAGCAGCAACCGGATGCAGACCGGAAGAGGCGATCGCCCTAAATCCTTCAGACATTTCTTCATCTTCCCAAGGAACTGAATGTACCTTTGATAAAGCATTCAGCAAAGGAATTCTATCTCGTTACACCAAAAATTATCTAGTGAGAACCATCCCTATCTCTGAAATGGCCATTCAGGCGATCGCTGATAGCCAACAAGACTTAATCTTCTCCTCCCCCACGGGCGAACACATTATTCAAAATAATTTCCTTAATCGCGAGTGGAAACCTTTAATTAAACCGATGGCCCAATCAGGAGAAATTCGGCGGTATTTACCTCCTTATGCTCTCAGGCATAGCTTCATCAGCAATATGTACCATCGCGGTGTACCACTGCCGACCATAGCCTGGCTAGTAGGCGATCGCGTAGAGACCATTTTGAAATTCTATGCTGGCATACAGCAAGTCAGCAGTTCCGATCTCCCCAATCTGTATTGAGCCAAATATCTAAATCTGGCGCAACAGTGGCGCAAATCCGAGCGATCACCCAGTGGAAATGGGGGGGTTATTGATTGAATCTGGCGCACAAGTGGCGCAAGAATTTTAACGAAAAGCTGAAAGTCAATGGACGTAACGGGACTCGAACCTGTGACCTCCACGATGTCAACGTGGCGCTCTAACCAACTGAGCTATACGTCCTTAGGCTAACTAAGATAGCACAATTTGCAATATCGATCAAGCATCTAAACTGTTGCACACAAGCAGCCACAGAACCCGAATTCAAAGTATCGCCCTAGCAAAATCGACAAAACTTAAGATAAGGTAAGTCAAGAGTAGAACCCAAGAAACTCCACCATGGAATCTAAAATTGATTGTGCCAAAGCCTGTATCAACGGATGTGTCCTAGGTGACCAATGCCCAAAACAAAAATACGCTCAACAAGCCTCAAACTTCATCCAAGAAACTTCCCTCGATCAAATGCTGGCTATAGCAGATGAGGCTCTACGCAAAAAAAGAATAGCTCCTCCCCAATGGATTATCCCTGAATCTATGGATTCGGAAGATGCCTAGACTGATCTGCTATTCCCAGGATGCCCTGAATATGAGACGCTATTGATAGCCTTTCCATCCGTTGGAGTGTTTATGCAAACTCTACCGAATCCTACCCAAACTCAATCCCCATCTTCACCAACAGTCTCCACTACCATTGAGCGCCGGAAAACCCGGCCGGTCAAAGTGGGCAACATTACGATTGGGGGTGGTCATCCTGTTGTTGTGCAATCGATGATCAATGAAGATACCCTAGATATTGAAGGGTCAGTTGCTGCTATTCGTAGATTGCATGAAATTGGCTGTGAAATAGTGCGGGTCACGGTTCCCAGTCTGGCTCATGCGAAAGCGCTCAGTGATATTAAACAGAAACTCAACGACACCTATCAACCAGTTCCTTTGGTAGCTGATGTTCACCACAATGGCATGAAAATTGCCCTGGAAGTAGCCAAGCATGTAGATAAGGTGCGGATTAACCCAGGGTTATATGTGTTTGAAAAACCCAAAGTTGACCGCACTGAGTATACAGAAGCTGAATTTGCAGACATTGGGGATCAAATTCGCCAAACCTTAGAACCTCTAGTGATTTCGCTGCGAGACCAAGGAAAAGCGATGCGTATTGGGGTTAATCATGGGTCATTGGCCGAGCGGATGCTGTTTACCTATGGGGATACGCCAGAAGGGATGGTGGAATCTGCCCTAGAATTTATCCATATTTGTGAATCTCTAGACTTTTATAATATTGTCATTTCTCTGAAAGCTTCACGAGTCCCGGTGATGTTGGCGGCCTATCGCTTAATGGCCAAGCGGATGGATGAACTGGGAATGAGTTATCCTTTGCACTTGGGAGTGACAGAAGCAGGAGATGGGGAGTATGGCCGGATTAAGTCGACCGCAGGCATTGCGACTCTTCTTGCTGATGGTATTGGGGATACGATTCGAGTTTCTTTAACGGAAGCGCCAGAAAAAGAAATTCCGGTGTGTTATAGCATCCTTCAAGCTCTGGGACTGCGTAAAACGATGGTTGAATATGTTGCCTGTCCATCTTGTGGACGGACTCTGTTTAACCTGGAAGAGGTGCTGCATAAAGTCCGGGAAGCGACGAACCATTTAACAGGTTTGGATATTGCGGTGATGGGGTGTATTGTTAATGGGCCAGGAGAAATGGCTGATGCAGATTATGGCTATGTGGGTAGACAACCTGGGTATATCTCTCTTTATCGAGGTCGGGAAGAGATTAAGAAGGTTCCAGAAGACCAAGGAGTGGAAGAATTAATTAATTTAATTAAAGCGGATGGACGTTGGGTCGATCCGTAACATAATTAAGGAGGGAGAGAACACTTTAATCTCCGGAAGTGGCTCACAAGCGATCGCATAAGGGAACCATAACGTGAAGAATCGCTTCTCTATGGATCGGTATAGAGTAGCATGTGTTAGATTGGGCTTAACTCCCCCTAAAGTAATATCCCCGGTTCAGTAAGCTTATGACCAAAACCACACGCGGACTTGTTTTAGGTGCAACGGCAGTTATGCTGACCGCTGTAACCGTTGCTGGTGCAGGCATCCATTTAAGAGGCCAAGCGTTTTTCCAAGATGGCCCTAAAGAATTAGTGGATGAAGTCTGGCAAATTATCAACAATCGATATGTTGATGGCACGTTTAATCAGGTTGATTGGCAAGAGGTGCGTCAGGACTACCTGGGTCGCAAATATACCTCGGATCGAGAAGCCTATGGTGCCATCCGGGAAATGTTGAAGCAACTCAACGACCCCTATACCCGGTTTATGGACCCGGAAGAGTTCAAAAATATGCAAATTGATACTTCTGGGGAACTGACAGGGGTAGGGATTCAGATTTCGATGGATGAGGAAACGGATCGATTAGTGGTGGTGGCTCCCATTGAAGATTCTCCTGCGTTTGAGGCGGGAATTCAGGCGAGGGATTTTATCATCAAAATTGATGGTCAGGATACGGAAGGGATGGATACAAATGATGCTGTTCAACTGATCCGGGGGCCGATTGATTCTCAGGTGGTGTTAACGATTTTGCGCGGCCAAGAGGAAATTGATTTTCCGATTCAGCGTCAGCGAATTGAAATTCATCCTGTTCGTTATAGCTATCGTCAGGAAGGGTTGGGCAATGATATTGGCTATATTCGATTGACCCAGTTTAGCGCTCCAGCGGCTGAAGAGATGCGCGAAGCGATTGATGATTTAGAGTCCCAAGGGGTATCGGGTTATATTTTGGATTTGCGATCGAATCCTGGGGGATTACTTTATTCTAGTGTGGCGATCGCCCGGATGTGGTTACCAGGTCGAGAGGCAATCGTTTCTACGGTTAACCGACAAGGGGAAACGGAACGGCAACGAGCTAATAATCGCTCCCTCACGGATAAGCCTCTGGTGGTTTTGGTTGATGGGGGTTCAGCGAGTGCCAGTGAGATTCTTTCTGGAGCTTTACAGGATAACGAACGAGCAGTGATTGTGGGAACTAAAACTTTTGGTAAAGGGTTGGTACAGTCTGTGCAGCCCTTGGCCCATGGATCGGGGTTAGCGGTGACCATTGCTAAATATTTAACGCCTAATGGTCGTGATATTAACAAGTTGGGTATTGAACCTGATGTGATCGTGGAACTAACGGAAGACCAGCAAAATCACTTGGTGAAACACCGCGATCAAATTGGTACGAAGTCCGATCCGCAGTACGCTGAAGCACTGAAGATTCTGACTCAAGAAATCGCTCAACAGTAAATTTTGTGGCTTGATGATGGTTTGAGTCTGGTAAAAAAGGTTGCTGGAAGTCAGTGCAACCTTTTTTGCAGATGCTTCTGAATTGAATAAAAAGGGGCCCAATCTTGAGGCACTGATCCTGTCTCTGGGCCAGTGCTTTTTTGTTGAGGACTTTTGGTTAAAATAGGCGTATCCCATTGGCATCCTCTCTTGAACCATGATTAGTCCCGAAGAAATGGAAGATCTCCTTGATGAGATGTATAACAACTTTGCGCCTACGCCACTACAACCGGGAGACCCAAGGTATGTGGACTGTCGCTCGGTGCGCGGGGATGAGGATGTGGTGAAGGATTTGGGGAGGACAGTGCGGCGATCGCAAGCTTTCACCTATCAGCTCTACTCGGGTCATCGTGGCTCCGGGAAAACTACGGAATTACTGCGGCTGAAAAAAGACTTGGAAGACCGGGGTCATAAGGTCGTCTATTTTGCGGCGGATGAGGAAGATCTTAGCGTTCAGGATGCCCAGTATACCGATATTTTACTCGCTTGCACCCGTCATTTATTGCAAGAGTTAAAAAATGCAGACTCTAAACCGATACTGAGTTGGTTGCAAGATCGGTTACAGGACTTGCAAGATGTGATGTTAACCGAGATTAAGATCGATCAGCTTAACTTAGAAGTGGGATTACAAGAGTTTGCCAAGTTAACGGCAGCAGTGCGGACGGAACCCAGGCAACGACAGAAGATTCGCGAGCGGGTTGAACCGCACACAGAAACGCTGATTGAAGCCTTGAATGCTTTTATTGCAGATGGAAAAAAGCGTTTACCAGAGAAAACTAAACTGCTGGTCATTGCCGATAATTTGGATCGGATTGTGCCGATTTTTCGGGATAATGGACGCAGTAACTATGAGGAAATTTTTCTTGACCGTAACGAACAACTAAAGGCGCTAGATTGCCATATTGTTTACACTGTACCCATTCCCTTCATCTATTCTCGCTGGTCAACCGAACTGAAAGATAATTATGGTATTCCCCAGGTGTTACCCTCAATTATGGTGCGCCAGAAAAATAATGACCCTGACGATAAAGGCTTGAATATTTTGCGAAATATGATTGAACTGCGGATTCCTGAGCATTTGCGGACTGTTCTGGTTCCAGAGGTGTTTGAATCTGAGCAAGTTTTGCAAGAATTGTGTTTAATGAGCGGTGGCTATGTGCGGGATTTGGCGCAATTAATGCAGGAAGCGATTAACCAAACGGATACTCTGCCTATTGGAGCGCGGGCAGTGCAACGGGCGGCGGATAATTTACAAGATGTCTATCGACGAGCAGTAGAAGAAAATCAATGGGACATACTGCGAGAAGTGCATCAGTCAAAGAAGATTAAAAATGGGCAAATTGAGCGCAGTTTGTTGTTTAGTCGTTGTCTGTTGGAATATCGCTATTTTGATGATAATAGAGATAAGCAGACTTGGTATGATGTGCATCCCGTACTGTGGAAGGAGTTGTGATGACTAAACCTTGGACAGGCTTTCAAGAGTTAGGTCGTTGGAGCGCAGAAAATGCAGAGGTGATTGCCGATATCCTGCGTGCTTTACGACGGAAAAAGGGATTTGGTTTGTTTTTTGTCCAATGTAGTCCGGCTCAAGGAACACAAGTTATCTGTGCAATTCGAGAGCGTTTTCCCCAGAAACGGATAGTAGAAATTGAGTTAAATCGGGACAGTGAAACGCTTTATCCAGAGTTGCGGGAACGACATCAGACGGAGGGGTTTGAACTTGCCTGTATTAGTGGAGTGGAGCAAGCCCTATACAGCTATGAAGATACCAAGCGTCTGGCAGGTTGGACTGCTAAGGAAATCTATAACTACAGTTGGAAGGGAGTGCCACCGCTTCTGAGTCATTTGAATCGGCAACGAGAGATGTTTGAGGCACATTTACCCATTCGCCTGGTGTTTCTAGTTCCCTACTTCGTCATTGATTATTTTATTCAAAGAGCGCCCGATTTTTTTGACTGGCGATCGGGTTTGTTTGGCTTATTTGAAAGCCCAGAAAACATACGAAGTTATTGCAAAAAACTTGTGGATAATGATGGAGACGAATATTTTGATATGACACCAGAAAGATGTATGGAAGAAAGTTTAAAAATAAAAGATATGATGAGTAATATTGATCCATCTGATCGTTATAAAAGATCATTGTTATTGACAGAGCAAGGAATGATTGTTTATAGCAATGAAAGCTATACTCAATCTCTTAGTTATTATAATCATGCAATAGCAGAAAACCCTAAAAATCACAAGGCTTGGAAGGGCAAGGGTGATTCCCTATATGAGTTAAAGAAATATGAAGAAGTCATTGAAGTTTGCGATCGATCTTTAGATATTAAACCCGATTGTTATGATTCTTGGATGCTTAGAGTAGATGCGCTCTATGAATTACAAAGATATAAAGAGGCACTTACAAGCAATGATGAGCTTCTAAAGATTGAACCTAATTCTGAAGATGCTTGGATGACTAGAGGATTCATCCTCTACCAATTAGAGCAATATGAAGAGACCATCAAAAGTTGCGATCGTACTTTAAGTATTGACGATAAGTTTGAATATGCTTGGCGTCTTCGAGCTAGATCTCTCGAAAAGATACACAAATACGAAGAGGCACTGGAAGCTTGTGACCGTGTGCTGGAAATGAAACCAGATTGTAGTCAGACTTGGAGTCTTCGAGGTAAGCAACTTTTGCAACTAAACCGCAATAAGGAAGCAATTGAAAGCTTTGATCGATCCCTAGAGATTGAAGGAGACAATTATGATACTTGGATAACTCGAAGTCTAGCACTGGCAAATTTAGAAGAATATGAAGAGGCAATCAAAATCTGTGAAAATGTCTTAGAAATCGAACCTGATTATCTTGATGCCTTGATACTCAAAATGTATTTACTGATAGTCGTAGAACGAGATGAACTAGCACTTGATAGCATAAATTATGTTCTAGAAGTTAGACCAAAATATTACTATGCATTGATTGCAAAAGATTATACTCTAGATGTTTTAAATCGTCATCAAGAAGCAATTGAAACTTGTGATTATGTATTAACGTTTGAACCTGGTTGGATACATTTCTTATATCGTAAAGGTGAGTTACTAGTTGAACTTAATCGATATGAAGAAGCGATGGAAGTCTACAATCATATTATAAAAATTAGACCTGATTATAAAGAAGGTTTTGGAAGTCAAAGAATAGCGATAAAAAATAATAAGTTCAAAAGATACATGAAACTAATTCAATATTGTTTGGAAAATTATCATGAAGATGTATTTGAGTATCTTATAGATACCTTAGAGATAGGGATAGATGATGTAGAATACATCTACCGTATTGCTTGTCTAATGGCAGTTTTTAGACAAGATTGTTATTCTCTAGAGTTTTTAGAATACTCTATCGACTTAGACGCTGCATATAAAGAACAAGCAAAGAATGATCCAGAATTTGATTTTCTTCGAGATCATCCTGTATTTCAGGAACTCATTCAGTGATACACCTATGAACGAAATTGTGCAAGCTCATAAACGGGAAATAGTGGCGATCGCCTCTCAACATGGAGCCTATAATATTCGAGTATTCGGATCGGTGGCGCGTAATGAAGCGAATGCCGATAGCGATATCGATTTTCTGGTAGACTACGACTCGACAAAACGGAGTCCTTGGTTTCCTTGTGGACTGCAACAAGATCTAGAAGCACTGTTACAGTGTCCTGTCGATATCGCTACCCCAGCAATGCTCAAACCCCGCATCCGAGAGCGCATTTTACAAGAAGCCATCCCCCTAGAATCGGCAACCGATCGTCATCTCGATAGACTATGAGAGAAGATCCCGAACGAGTACAAGATATGCTCGATGCGATCGCAGCGATCGAACGCTATATTCAACAAGATCGGCAAGCCTTTGAAGAGAGCGGCGATCGCCTCTCAACCTGGAACCGATAATATTCGATAATCTCATGATAATTACTCCAACCCAACTTTCTCTAGAAGAATTTCTGCAACTGCCTGAAACCCAACCGAGCAGTGAATATATTGATGGACACATTTACGCTAAACCCATGCCAAAAGGAAGACACAGTGCTATTCAAACCAGTTTAGTCACTGCCATTAATCAAGTGGGAACTCCTGGACAAATCGCCCGCGCCTTTACCGAATTACGGTGTACGTTTGCTGGACGTTCCCTGGTTCCCGATATTAGTGTCTTTGCTTGGCCAAGAATTCCCTTAAATACTCAAGGAGAAATTGAAGATTTATTTACCTTAGCGCCGGATTGGACGATTGAAATTCTCTCGCCAGAACAACCGTCCACACGGGTAATCGATAAAATTCTCTTTTGTTTAGATGAGGGTACAGAACTGGGTTGGTTAATCGATCCTCAAGAGCGGTTAGTGATGTCTTTTTCTCCAGAACAACAACCGCGAATTTATCAAGGTGATACGGTGCTTCCCTGTCTAGACATTTTGCCCGATTTCCAGAGTTCTGGGCAAACCATTTTCAGTTATTTAACTTTGAATTAGTTGATATAGTGCTGCGTGCTAGGGAATAGGGAATAGGGAATGGGGAATAGGTTTCAGTATTGAACCGGAGTCCTAACTTACTCTTTTTCTGCTATACCATTTTTCTTGGTTGATAACAGGTGTAACATCGCGTCCACGAGCCGATCGCGCTCCATCGGCATAATGTCCTTACCTTGGAGCATCTCCTGCACGATCATATAGTGAACCAATGCCCCAATCCAAATGCGGGCGGTGGCTTCTGGATCGGGTAAATTGAGTTCCTTAAAACTGGATAAATGGCGGGTGACGGTTTCGATTCCCGGTTTGGCTAAGTGAAGGGCAAAGGTTTGAGCTAATTCGGGAAAGCGCCCAGACTCAGCAATCATCAGGCGGATAAAGTTCTGATAGTCGGTGTCTTCAATTAGATTATCAAGCATCGTATTGGCCATATTTTGCAGAACTTCCCTTAAGTCATGGGTGGGAAACTGCTCAGAAGATGCGAATAAACGAGTAAATTTCTTTTGCGCTAATCGTTGCACGAGCGCCGTAAATAATCCCTGTTTGTCCCCGAAATGACTGTATACCGTGGCTTTTGAGACTCCCGCAGTGGCAGCTACCCGATCCATACTTGTCCCTGCATAGCCATGGGTTAAAAATTCTTGCATGGCTCCGTTGAGAATCTGCTGGGCTTTGTTGGATAAGGGTTTGGCTTGGGGAGAGTCGGTGGACATCATGGAATTTTTCTCCAAATTGGGGATTTCTTTCTTGATTATACTACTCCGTTTAGTCTATACTAAAAGCAAGCTAAACTAAACCGTTTAATTTAGGAGCTAGGATCGTGGTACGCACTGCAATGGGAACCGAATGGAAATCATCCAAAACCGTGGCTCTACTGGCTACTACACTCCTCGCCGTTGGAGGAGTCACCGCCTATTCTTTGGTTGCGCCAAAAACTCTCTTTTCCCAACCGGAACCGCCTCCAGTGGTGGAACTGCCAAAAATTGAAACGGTAACTGCCATTGGTTGGCTCGAACCCAAGGGAGAAGCGATCCAGCTTTCAGCTTCTGAGGCAAACCAAAGCAGCCGAGTTGCCCAACTGCTGGTCAATGAGGGAGACTGGGTAAAGGCGGGTGATGCGATCGCCATTTTAGAGAGTCGCGATCGCCTGGAAGCTGCCGTAGAACAAGCCAGAGCGCAAGTCCAAGTTGCCGAAGCTCGACTCGCTCAAGTCAAAGCTGGAGCCAAAACCGGCGATATTAGCGCCGCTTCTGCTCGGTTTAGCCGCACCCAAGCCGAACTTGAAGGACAAATCATTACCCAACGGGCGGCGATCTCCACTTTAGAAGCCCAACTGCAAGGCGAACAACAAGCCCAAGAAGCCACCCTCAACCGCATCGCCGCCGAACTCAAAGATGCTCAAACCAACTGCCAGCGCTATCAAACCCTCCACACTGATGGAGCCGTATCCGCCCAAGATCGCGATACCATCTGCCTGCAAGCCGACACCACCCAACAACGACTCCAAGAAGCGGAAGCTAACCTCAACCGCATCGTCACCAGTCGCAGCGAACAAATTAACGAAGCGCAAGCCAACCTCAACCGCACCATCAACACCGTAGAACGGCAAATTGAAGAATCCCAAGCCAGTCTCCAAGCGATTTCCGAAGTTCGTCCCGTAGACATCCAACTCGCTCAAGCCGAACTCACCAGCGCCCAAGCCGCCCTTCGCCAAGCTGAAGCCGACTTAGAACTTGCCTATATTAAAACCCCCCAAGAAGGGCGAGTGATGGAAGTTCACACCCGTCCCGGCGAGGCGATCGATCCTGAAGGTATTGTAGAACTCGGACAAACCCAACAAATGAGAGTTGTTGCCGAAGTTTACGATAGCGACGTAGTTAAAATTCGCCCAGGACAAACCGTTCAAGTTACCAGTGACGCATTACCTCAAAATCTAACAGGAACGGTTGCCCAAATCGGCTTAAAAGTGAAACAACAAAGCGCCCTAGACATTGATCCAACCCAAAATGTTGATGCCAGAGTTGTCGAAGTCCAAATTGGCTTAGATCCAGCTTCTAGTGAATTAGCTGCCGGTTTGAGTAACTTGCAAGTTTTGGTGGAGATTGAACTGTAGTGGAGATGGGGAGATGGAGGGATGGGAAGATAAGGGGAAATTTATGGATACAAATCAGCAACAGAACCGACAACTATTTATTAAAACCCATGAAGATTTGGAGGTTTATCAGATGGCATTTGATGCAGCAATGAATATTTTTGAATTATCGAAACAATTTCCAAAGGAAGAAAGATACTCATTAACAGACCAAATCAGACGCTCTTCTCGATCGGTTTGTGCAAATTTAGCAGAAGATTGGCGTAGACAACGTTATCAAGGATCTTTTCTCCTACGGTTAAATGATGCTGAAGCCGAAGCCGCAGAAACCCAAGTCTGGCTAAAATTTGCCGTCAAATGCCAATATCTCAATGTAGATACAGCCAGAGAACTCTACCGTCAATACAACAAAATTATCGGTTCGATTGTCATCATCGCTAATGATTACAACAAATGGCTACTAAAACCCAACTAAATTAAATTCCCCCTATCTCCCCATCCCCCATTCTCCTACCTCTCCAAAAACCATGCTACGTTTCCTCAAAAACCTAACCCGCAGAACCCCCCTTGGATTGTTGCAACTGAGTCACGACAAAACTCGCCTGTTGATTGCGATTTCTGGTATTGCCTTTGCCGATCTATTAATCTTCATGCAACTGGGATTTCAGGGGGCACTATATAGTAGCAATACTCGCCTACACAATATCTTAAATGCCGATATTGTTCTCATTAGTCCCCAAGCTCGAAATTTAGTCCATTTAAGTACCATTACCCGTCGTCGATTATATCAAGCAATGGATGTTCCTGGAGTGGCTGATGGTCAACCGCTTTATGTGAATATTGCTGATTGGAAAATTCCAGGAATTGGTCGTGAAACTAACATTTTAGTGTTAGGATTTAATCCCGATCGCCCCCCCTTCGATGTTGCGAGTTTAGATAAATACAGTTCTCTCATGAAATTACCGGATACCGTCGTTTTTGACCAAGCGGCGCGAGGCGACTATGGGTATGCCATTGAGCAGATTTTAGCTGGTGAAAGGGCGGTAACTGAGGTAGAAAATCGTCAGATTGAAATCGCTGGATTGTATGAAATTGGGGCATCTTTTGCCGCTGATGGGACAATTATGACCAGCGATCGCAATTTTCTCCGCCTCTTTTCCCGTCGTCGGGATGCGGGAGGCATTAGTGCGGGTTTACTCTATTTGGAATCAGGAGCCGATCCGCAAGCTGTGGCTAATCTCCTCAAAACCCGATTACCTGCAGATGTGCAAGTGTTAACCCGTGAAGAATTTATCGCCTTTGAAAGAGAGTATTGGTCAGAAAATACTGCCATTGGGTTTGTCTTTCGCCTAGGAGCAGTCATGGGCTTTTTAGTTGGCTTAATTATTGTCTATCAAGTTTTGTCTACGGATGTAGCCGATCGCTTGGGGGAATATGCCACATTTAAAGCGATGGGTTATCAACAAACCTACTTATTAGGGATTGTTTTTGAAGAAGCGATGATTTTAGTAATAGCGGGATTTTTTCCCGGTTTAGCTGTTTCTATGGGCTTGTACCGTCTCACCCGTCAAGCGACAAACTTACCCATGTATATGACTCTTTCTAGAGCAGTGTTTGTCCTAATTCTTACTATTCTGATGTGTTGTTTTTCCGGGGCGATCGCGACGCGGAAACTGCAAGCAGCCGATCCGGCGGATTTGTTTTAGTAATGGAATGGGGGATGGGGAGATGGGGGGATAGGGAGATAGGGAGATGGGGAGATGGGGAGATGGGGGGATAGGCTTTGACCAACTAGCTCTCAGTTTAAAAAAGGAAAAG
>NZ_CEZBFX010000113.1:0-16842 GCF_982964205.1 Roseofilum sp.
ACTACCGAAAAAGGTCGCTATAGCGACCTTTGAGCTACCTTGTCACCCCTTGAGGTCGCCTACATACTTCTCCACCAACTAAACCGGTGCGTACTTGGAGTTGTACGCTGCGAGCCTAAACCGATATTAGCAGGCAGAAAAAGCGATTTGAACTTGTGCGGTAATCTTATTCTTAGCAACCCGGTTTCTAGCCACCAGTTTATACGAATTACCTACAAAAGTTTATCTTATATGTCTAGGAGATGAACCATGGCAAAAGTGAAAAACGCAGAACAAGATCTGCGTTTGGAGATGCTCAACTCCTTGCTCACCACTCCCCACCGGAAATTGCAAGAAGTGGCTGAACTCCATGATCTTTTAGTGCAACTTGACCCGATTTTTTATGGTCACTTGGCCGTATGGTATCAGCACAATGGGGATGTGCGCGACCATAAGGAAGTATTTGTGGGTTCTTTGCTCACGAGCCAACTGCCCGAACACCGTAGCGCTGGCTTTGTGATGTTGCAACAGTTCCCACCTTACCAAGTAGCGCGGGTGGTGGACTTTATGAAGCAATTTCAAAATAAAGTACCTCGGTGTGCGCGGACGGCAGTGACTCGCTATCTGCGCAAGCGGGAAGGCAACCCAAAGCTGTTCGACCGCGCGGCTCTGCGAGGTCGAACAGCGATGAAGCATCTGTATGCTACCTTGCACATTAAGCCCAATGAACGGGCGAATGCGGTGTTGTTTAAGGATAATCCGCCAGAGGATAGTTTAGCGTTTGCCCTCAAGCAAGTGGCAAAGGCGGCAACTCCCGCAGAGCAAGCGCAACTGATTGTGAAGCACGGTATTCCCTATACTATTGCGATTGGTGCAGTTAAACAAGTTACACCGACGGTGTTGGTGGCACTGATTCATTCTATGTCGCCTCAAGAGACGATCAATAACTTGAACTCTCTGAAACAACGGGGAGCGATGGATCATCCGGAGGTGAAGGCGCTGATTGATGAGAAGCTCGAAGCGGCACAAAAGGCGAATCGGGTTTCAGCACTGAAGGCGCAAGTGGCATCGGATGCTACGGAACTGGATGTGGAAACGATCGCGAAGCTAGAGGCGATCGCCAACACCCAAGTGAAGAAACGGGGCAGCATTGTTAAACCGACGGCTTTACTTGTGGACAAGTCTGGCTCTATGCATCGCGCGATCGAAGTCGGTAAGCAGCTTGCTGCCTTGATTTCCGGCATTACCACGGCTGATTTATTTGTCTACGCTTTTGATACCGTCCCCTATGCCGTCAAAGCCCAAGGCAAAGAACTCACCGACTGGGAAAAAGCCTTTAAGCACATTAACGCTGGAGGTGGAACCAGTATCGGCTGTGGTGTGGAAGCCATGCGGCGCAACCGTCAACGGGTAGAACAAATCATCTTGGTGACTGACGAAGGAGAAAACAGCTCTCCCTACTTTGTGGATGCTTTGGATTACTATCGTCAAACCATGCAGATTCTCCCCAATGTAATTATTGTGCGAGTGAATTCTAGCTATGACTGGGTGGAAACACAGTTAAAGAAAAATAAGATGCCTGTAGAAACCTTTACCTTTAAAGGCGACTACTACTCTCTACCCAACCTAGTACCTCTGTTGTCTCGTCCCTCTCGGTTAGAGCTGTTGATGGAAATCCTCGAAACTGCTCTACCGGTGCGTCAAGATTGAATTAAAACCTCCCTATTCACTGGGGAGGTTTTTTTATGTTGTTATGATATTTTGTAACATTTACTTTCTGTTCCTTAAATTACCGTGATAAAGTAGCCATAAGTGATTCAATTTGCCTAAGTCACGGTTATGCAAGAATTTGGATTAACTCCATCCCAAACCCAACTGATGTATAGCTTAGAGTACAATTTAGTACTCACAGATATTAAACTAGAGGACGATAAAAACAAAAAGCGGTTAAAGATCATTTGGCTGGAAAAATGGCGAGATTCCATGAATCTTATCTTGCAAAATCAGAAACCGACTAATCTCTCTACAGACATTGTAGAACTAATAACTAATTTCGACCACTTGAAAGCCAAGGCTAGAGAACAAGCCCAAGAAGTTGAACATAAATTTTCACTCTATTTGATTTTATTAGAATTAACTCTATTTGCCCCCTATTATCCTATCATTGGAGAGGCGAGGGATGGGCAGTTCAAGGGTTTAAAGTTTACAAATTCAAACCTGATTGAAGATCAGCTTAAATCCTTTGCCCAACTGTTGAATCTAGATTCCCAATGTGTTAAACGCTTTCAATCTCACCACAAAGAAGCGGTTGACGGGATTAAGGGAGGATTTAATCCCTGGATTACGGGGGCAGTCGGAGCTGTGGTTTTAGCCGCAGTTGCTGCATTGGGAACCCCCATTATTGCAGGTATTCTTGCCCCCATTATTGCCCCTGGTTTGTCAGGAGCGGCGGCAGTTTCTTCGGTATTGGCGTTTTTAGGTGGAGGGGCGATCGCTGCTGGAGGCTTCGGAATGGCAGGTGGTGCTGCTGTTATTGCCGGTGGTGGAGCCATCTTGGGCGCAGGTTCAGGAGTAGGCTTGGGGTCATTATTTGCCCAATCTCCCACCACTGCGATTAATGAAGCCGCCAAGTTAGAAGTGGTAATGAAAGAGCTAATTTTTATCCAGAAAGATATCCGGTTAGCTCAAGAAATTATCAAAGAACAACGGCAAGGCATTCGCGCTCTAGAAGATGAACGGGATGAATTGATGTACAATAAAAAAGAGAATGAGGAGAAAATCAAGAAATTAGAAGAAGCCTTGGATTACTTGAAACGAGCCTTACAGCGCAACCAAGATTTATTGTAATTCTATAACTTTAATCTATAGGATCTGCAATTAAGTGATTACTGATTCCCAGCGCCTAGCCCTATGTCAGACTTATTTAACTTCAAAGATGATTTTTCTGCATCCCACCAGAAAATGTCAGGTATTCATCATGATTTCAATACGCTTCGCCAGATTCAACAGCAAGAATCAAAACATTTAGAGCGTCTCCAGAAAGACATGAAAGACATCGCCGACATTTTAGGGGTTTCAGTCGATGAAATTTCATCCCAAAATTCCCCCAAGCCTCCCTCTCTTAAGTCCGCCAGTTGGGACGATCAATTTTTCCTCAATAATCCTCTGGTTTCCCTGGAAGAGCGGATTAAACAAGAGGTATTGAAAAAACCAGATTTATTACCGCGTCTGTCTCAACTCGATTATGCAGTGGTGGGGATAACCGGTTTGGTAGCAACGCTCCTGGATTTTTTCGTAGTAGCTATTCCCAAAGATATCAATTATTTGGGCAAATCTCAGCAAAAAGGTAGTCAATTTACAGGATGGTTGAGAACGTTGGGAATGGACAATGGAAAGTTACACCCATTTCTGAAATGGTGTGAAAAAGTCTGTAAGGTTCCCTATGATAAAAGTATTTGCTCCGATATTCCCGGATTAACGCCCAAAACCCATCGCTTACTGAGTTTAGGTCATGACCCCCTATTCGGGTTGATTTTTGGCATATTTGATATCTTAAATGGTTCCCTGACAGCGTTTGATGTCCAAGGAAACCTAAAAATTATTCAAACCTGGAATATGGCTGGGGAGAATAAAATTTTTTCTCCCTTAATTTGGTTGGGACATATTGTTTCAGATCTGTGTACATCAATGGGAATTCCAGTTCCCGGATGGGGGTTTACTCAGCTCTTGCAATTTGGCTCAATTGGCCCTAAGAATATGACGATCGCCCAAACAGCCAACTGGATGTATGTGAATGGCTACGAGTTGCGCCATTTATTAACCCTTTCGATGCCCGTGGCGGCGATCGATCTGGTGATTCGCAGCTATCATTATTTGTCCACGCTGAAGCCAGAACCCTGTAAATTAAAGGCTTCTATGGGTTATGGAGAAATTGAGAAGATTCAAGCCAACCTGAAGTTAAATAAAATGCTGCTGCTCTCGCGGGCGATCGCCGTCAGTGGGAATGGCTTAAAAGTCTTCACCTATGCCGGAAACCCCTTAGCACTAAACGTAGCTCAATGGCTGTTCCTGATTAAAGATAGCATAGCCGTAGTTCAAGGGATGATGCGCGATAAGGCTCCCGAACAGCTCGTCAGAAATCGTCAGCAAATTAATCTCACTTGGCAGGACATTCTGGGATAATGGAGTCCTGATTAATTGGACTTAAGAGCATCACCATTTTTATCCCCTTCTCCTGAGACAGCAAGACAGAGAAAGCTTCAAAAGTAAATCTCTCATCCAAGTCTGTCCGATCAACTCTCCATCTGCACCAATAAAGGCAATCTCAGTATTAAGGAAAAGTCCGAAATTGAATGAATACAGATAAGTGAGAACTTTCAACTCCTAAAGTCATATTTTACTCCATTGGCACTTTTTTTAAAAGTTGAGTATACTGGGTAAGAGAAAGCCACAATCTCGACAATTTTTATAGGTTCTCCTTCAGGAGATTCGCTTAATTCCGACAATTAAATTTAGGGGTTAATTATGATGTCAATCCAGCCGCAAAGATCCTCATTTTTTCGGTTTTATCAACGCATTCCCTTACAGGTCTTTCTGATTTCAGCCTTTGTCATCCCCATTGTGACCGCCGTTGGGTTGGTAGCATGGATCTCTTTTAAACACAGCCGTCAAGCTGTTAACGAAGTGGCTACTCAATTGCGAAACGAACTCAGTCTTCGCATTGAAAAAGAAGTGAAAACTTTTTTGGAAACACCTCATCTTATTAATACTCTCAATGCCGATGCTATCAATCAAGGCTATATTGATGAGGAACAACAACCCATTGATACTTCTCCTCGAGCTTGGCGTTATTTTAAGCAGCAACTCAAACAATTCCCCTACATTACTGCCGTTTATTATGCTAATAATCGGGGAGAATACATGGACTATCACTGGGGAACTAATAATGATTTGCGGTTAGGGATATTAGGGAAATCCACCGGCTCAACCTATGAAGTGTATAGGACTGATAGCGAAGGAAACCCCATAGAATTGCTGAGTAAAACTAGTGATGATTACGATTATCAAGAACAGCTATGGTACAAAGATCAAATTACCGCAGGTAAAACCAATTGGACTCCCGTCTATAAATGGATTAATTCCGAGACCATTAATATTGACTTGGGGACTCCGGTTTATCAAGCCAATGGAGAAATCAAAGGAATTGTTGGTAGTTCTTTTTCTTTAGCACGAATCAGTCAGTTTCTTTCTAGTTTGGAAATCGGCGAATCCGGTCAGACTTTCATTATTGAAAGAAATGGTGCGTTTATCGCTACATCGACTTTAGAACCATCTATTGAGAAAGGATTAAAAGAAGGCTCTCCGCCTTTAACATTAGAAGATCCGAGTGAAGGACCTTACAGTAGAATTACAGCAACCCAAAGCGAAAATATTTTAACCCGAGAGACGGCCAACTTTTTACTGACAACCTTTGGCAGTTTCGAGAATATTACAAGCGAATGGCAATTAGAATTCGAGCTAGAAGGCGATCGCCAGTTCGTTGAAGTCACTCCCGTTCAAGATGAAGGGGGTATTGATTGGCTGATTGTTTTAGTTGTTCCCGAAGCTGCCTTTATGGGACGCGTTAACGATAATGCTCGCAATGCGGTTTTCCTTTGCATTGCCGCTTCTGTCAGCGTGGCGATCCTAGGCATTCTTTCTGCTCGCCGGATCGCTCAACCTATTCTTAAACTGAATTCAGCAGCGAAAGATATTGCCAGAGGAGAATGGGATAAAACAGTCAAAATCGATCGCGCCGATGAAATCGGAGAACTGGCCAAATCTTTTAACCAAATGTCGGCACAACTGAAAGAATCTTTTACGACCTTGGAAAAACGAGTTGCCGAACGAACGGCTCAATTAGAAGTTGCCAAAGAAAACGCCGAAGTCGCCAACCAAGCCAAAAGCATTTTTATCGCTAACATGAGCCATGAATTGCGCTCTCCTCTCAATGCAATTTTGGGATTTACTCAAATTTTGACCCGCTCTCAAAAACTCTCTAGCGAGCAACAACAAAGTGTCGGCATTATAAATCGCAGTGGCGAACACTTACTAAATTTAATTAATAATGTTCTCGATCTCTCAAAAATCGAGGCAGGGCGTATTTATCTCAATACTAAGAACTTCGATCTTTATCGCCTACTGAATGATATTCACGATATGTTTCAACTCAAAGCTGCCGATAAAGACTTGCACTTGTTGTTGGAACTCGCTGACGATCTCCCTCGCTACATTTGCACCGATGAAGTCAAACTCCGCCAAATCCTGATCAATCTGATTAACAATGCCCTTAAGTTTACCGAAAGCGGGGGGATTTCTCTGAGAGTCCGTTACGGCGTGCCTTCTATGACGAATAACCCACCTGTCGATCGACATGTCATAACCCTGTATTTTGAAGTGGAAGATACGGGAACGGGTATTGCTCCTGAAGAACTCGATCAACTTTTTGAAGCCTTTATGCAAACAGAAAGTGGAAAGCAGGCACAAGAAGGAACGGGTTTGGGACTCTCCATTAGCCGCAAATTTGTAGAGTTGATGGAGGGAGATATGCATGTACACTCTTGCCTAGGTCAAGGGACGATATTCAATTTTGATATTGAGTGCGAGGAAGTTGACGCAACTGAGGTGGAAAGTCAAAATGGGAATGAGCGCCGGATTATTGCCCTAGAACCTGGTCAACCTCGCTATCGCCTTCTCATTGTTGATGATAAAGCCGTCAATCGACAATTGCTGATTCATCTATTAAATCCCTTGGGCTTCGAGTTGCAAGAAGCCAGTAATGGCAAAGAAGCCATAGAAATGTGGGAACAGTGGCAACCCCATCTGATTTGGATGGATATACGAATGCCGGTTATCGATGGGTTTGAAGCGACTAAAAAGATTAAAGCAACCTCTCAAGGACAGGCAACGGTGATTATTGCCGTTACAGCTAGCGTTTTAGAAGAAGAACGGGCAGTGGTTTTATCGGCAGGATGTAATGATTTCCTGCGAAAACCTTTTCGAGAAGAGCAAATCTTTACAGTGATGGAAGAGCATTTAGGCGTTCGTTACATTTATGAAGATCTGGTCTGTTCGCTCGAAAATAAGCCGTCTATGTTTCAGGTATTAACCACAGAAAATTTTCAGGCGCTCTCACCAGAATTGCAACACCGACTGCGCCAAGCTACCCTCACGGGTAACAAGCAGAAAATGGCTGAAGTGATTCGCGCTATTGCCGAAAGTAATCCCGATTTTTCTGAGGCGATCGCGACCTGTTTCCAGAATTTTGAATACGATAAAATTCTAAGTTTAATTCCCCAATAGTACAGTTAAGCAGGATTGTAGGGGCTTTCTGGCCGATCGCTGCTAGAGTCTTTTTGAACGAATCGTACATTTGAATCGACTATAGTATAAACTGACGTGATTAGAGAATCCCATGAATGAAGCCAAGCAACCTTCCCTGAAGATCGCCGTGGTAGGAGATGTACACGATCAATGGGAACGTGCCGATGCACAAGCACTACATGCTTTAGGAGTGGATTTAGTGTTGTTTGTGGGTGACTTTGGCAATGAGTCAATTGCGGTGGTGGAGGCGATCGCCGCGCTAGACTTACCGAAGGCGATCGTTTTAGGAAACCATGATTGTTGGTATACCGCCTCTCCTTGGGGTCGGAAGAAATGCCCCTACAATCGTCAGTTAGAAGACCGGGTAAGCGACCAGCTCAAGTTGCTCAGCGATACTCATGTGGGGTTTGGTTATCTCAATTTTCCCCAATTTCAGCTCAGTGTTGTGGGCGCTCGGCCCTTTAGTTGGGGCGGCCCCATCTGGCAGAATGGGGGCTTTTATCGAGACCGCTATGGCGTGAATAGTTTTACGGAATCTGCTGATAAAATTATTGCGGCTGCCCAGAAGACGGCTTATGAGACAGTAATTTTTATGGGTCATTGTGGCCCCCAAGGTCTCGGAGATCAACCAGAAGATATTTGTGGCAAAGATTGGAATCCTTTGGGGGGAGACTTTGGCGAGCCAGATTTTCGAGCAGCGATCTTGGCGACTCGAGAGCAGGGAAAACAGATTCCCTTAGTGACATTTGGCCATATGCATCACCGTTTGCGCCATACCGAAGCACGACTAAGGGAGGCGATCGCTCAAGATAATCAAGGTACAATTTACCTCAATGCAGCTAGAGTTCCCCGAATTATCACCACCGCCACCGGGAAATCTCGCAACTTCTCCCTCGTTACCCTAGAAAACCAAACCGTTATCCAAGCGAGCTTAGTGTGGGTCAACCACCAGTTCAAAATAGAAAGTGAAGAAATTCTCTATACATCCCGTCCATCTGCTGCCCAAATAGGCTATACTAATAGACTGTGACTGGAGAGGTGGCAGAGTGGTCGAATGCGCTCGACTTGAAATCGAGTGGGCGTTAACAGCGTCCCGGGGGTTCGAATCCCCCCCTCTCCGTTCCCTTGTTGGTTGAGCGAATCAGATTGAGTTTCTATGACTTCTACGATACAAATTGAGCATCAACCGAGCCACGAATACCTGGATCGACTGGGAATCTGGGATTGGCCAATTTGGACAAAAGAAGTCTCTGAGTTTCCCTGGACCTATGACTGCTCAGAAACCTGCTACTTACTTACGGGCGAAGTCATCGTCACTCCCGATGGTGGAGAACCGGTCAAATTTGGCGAAGGGGATTTAGTTACGTTTCCCGCCGGACTCTCCTGTAGCTGGAACATTCTTCAACCGGTTCGCAAACATTACTCTATGGATTAATCCTTATTCTCTGACTTGTGCAAGCAGTCTACGGATGATGACCAAGAGCCAATAAAACATCCAGATACCGATCCAATTCGCCATCAGATCAATCAAACTATAACTGCGGGCTGGAGAGAAAATCTGTAAGGTTTCATCAATGAATGAAAAGACAGTGACTAAAATTGGCCCTAGGGGAAGAGATATTTTTCCCAGTTGAATCATGCGCTCTCCCAGAGCTTGATGACTTAAAATTCCAGCAGTTCCTATGAGAAACAAATGCCCAAATTTGTCGTAATCGGCTACACGGGCAGGAATCCACCGTAAATAAGCGGCTAGGGATATGAACAACAATAAGCAGAAATAGATCCAGAAGGCAACGATCCATCGGCGATCGGCTTTTTTAGGGCTAGGAGTTCTCATAAGGGAGCAGTGGTAAGTCTGTCTGTATACGGACGCTCAGTAGCGCGATCGCAGTTCCCTAAATTGTTCTGGTTTTTATTTTATCCTTGACGGTTAATTTCTTCTAAGAGCCACTCTTCTACAGGCTCTCCATCTTTGCGTTCAATGTGAATGGCGATCGCATAAACATCAGCCGATCCCGGAGGCGCTGGGATTTGCTCAAACTCTATAGTGTAGTTATTGGGGTCTTGGTTATGCTCCTTGAGCCAATCGTTCACTTTAATCTGGGCAAACAACGATTGTCCATCCTGGAACATACGGGTAATTTGCATTTGCAAGGTATAGGGAGTAAAACGGGGCATAGGCTGGTAATCGGTAATAAGGAATAGGGGGATAGAATAATCCTTATTCTGATTGTTGCAGAATTAAGGGTAAGTTGTCCTTGCCTCCACCAATGATAATCACTTTGCTGTTTTCGGATTCAGCTAATTGTTGCGTCGCTTCAATGGACTTAAGCTGTATAATTTGTGGCGTTAACCCTTGGGCAAGCAGTTTTTGGGCATCAGCAATTCCTTGGGCTTCTATTCGTTGTCTTTCTGCTTCTTTTTGCGCTTTTTCGATCTCAAATTCAATCTCTTGACGCTCTTTTTCATTAATAAATTCCTGGCGCTCGCTTTCTTGTTGGGCGGCTAGTTTTTCCTGAATCGCCGCTTGAATAGAGTCAGGAAGGGTGACATTTCTGAGCAGAGCTTGATCGACAGTGAAGCCTAACGGTTGTAGTTGACTAATCAAAGAGTCTTGTAGCGTTTGGGCAATCTCTTGGCGCTTTGCTCCATAAATTTCACGGGCTTCATAGCGGGCGGAAATTTCTCGAATCAGCGATCGAAAGCGAGAGATGATGATTTCGGTCTCATCTGTGCCAATATTTTCATAAACGTTGGCAACTTGTTGAGGGTCAAGTTTATATTGTAAACTGACATCAATACTTAGATTTAGCCCTTCTTTTGAGGTCGCACTGACCGTTTCTTTAATGTCTTTGAGACGAGTAGAAAAACTTGTGATTTTGGCCATAGGATTGGTCAAGTGTACGCCAGGTTTCAGGGGGCTTTCTTGAACTTTTCCAAGGATTTCGACAACAGCGACTTTACCTGTTGACATGACAACCAAGCATTGGGATAAAGTCGCCAAAAAACCAATTACACTAATCAGAAGAGAGATTACCCTGATTTGATGTTGGCGATGTTTGGGAATAGCATCAATGGAGGTACTACTTAAGGCGATTGCCAACGCTAACAATGACGTGAGGAGATAGGGAATAAACACGATCGCTGAGGAGATCGGTACATTTATAGAGTAGCTCAAGGGGTTTACCCTCTAGGGGAAAGGGAAAGAAAAGTTGACTATCTGTTATCTTGTGAAAAGAATGCCTCGGTTCTCTTAAACTTCCCTTAAAACAACTCCCATGACATTTCCCTTACCCAACTTGTTAGTTCCTGAACGAGCGGTTTCCGTAAATGAATTCACCCGATATTTACAAATGCGCTTAGAAGAAGATGAACACCTTCAGCAAATTTGGATTACGGGTGAAGTGTCGAGCGCCAGCCAATATAGCAGCGGATTATTTTTCACCCTACAAGATCCAGAGGTAAAAGCGAGTCTCAATTGTGTGGTATGGAATAATGCCTTATCTCGACTGATGACTCAACCGACTGCGGGGGCTAAAATTGTGGTATTAGGAACCCTGCGGATTTATCCCCCTAGAGGACAATATCAATTAATGGTCCATCAGGTGCTTCCGGGGGGGGAAGGTTTACAAGCCCTTCGATATCGACAATTGCGCGATCGCCTAGCGGCTGAAGGCTATTTTGACCCCGATCGCAAACAACCCATTCCGTCCCATCCAAACATTGTGGCCGTAATTACCTCACGTCAAGCCGCCGCCTGGGGGGATATTCAACGCACTCTCAAGCGCCGTTATCCCGGGCTGCATGTTCTGTTTTGTCCGGCTCTGGTACAAGGCGAACAATCCCCCAGTTCTATTGTGAGAGCTATTCAACAGGTAGAAAGCGATGGTCGAGCTGAAGTGATTATTCTAGCCAGAGGGGGAGGAGCGACGGAAGATTTAGCCGCGTTTAATGATGAGCGAGTGGTTAAGGCGATCGCCAAGTGTCCCATTCCCATTATTTCCGGTATCGGTCATCAGAGGGATGAATCCCTCGCCGACTTAGCTACCGATCTCTATGTCCATACCCCTACCGCTGCTGCCAATCGAGCTGTCCCAGAACTCTCTACCCTCTTGAATGAACATGAAGACCGTTGTCTAGCGCTAATCGACGTTGCTCACACCTACTTCAACCAACATCAGCATCAACTTAATCTCTTGCGAAACCGCCTCTATCGTCTGCAACTCGATCGCCAAATTACACAGGAAGAACAAACCTTAGACTGGAAGCGTCGTCAATTAATCCAACTCAGTCTACAAGCACTGCAACAACAAACTCAAAAATGTGACTATTTGCGCCAAAAACTGTCTACTCTCGATCCTCATAATGTCTTGAAACGGGGATACGCTTTAGTCCGCAGCGAAAACGGGGAAATTGTGCGCTCTGTAAGCTCCCTAAAGTCAGAACAAGAATTATCAATTGGATTGGGTCAAGGTCAAGTGAAGGTCAAAATTGTGGAAATTCTCCCTTAATCATTCTGTAATTCTTGATTGAACAAGGTACTGCATAATAGAGGAAACTACTGTATAGTTAGGGTCTGTTCTATGGAGTACAGTTTGGAGCCTTAGACCTAAGCTATACAAGCTGTTGCTTATTGCTATTCGTGTCTATTTCTAGAGTGCGAAACGCTCTATGTAGCGAAAGAAAAGAGGAATGTATTCCTGATTACCTACTGGAAGCAACTGAGAGGCCTAAGCTATTTCTATGAGCAACAGCCGATAGGGGTACAGTTATAACCCCCCACGTCTTAATCATCTTCTGTTCCCTATCCCATCGTTCACTACACCTTCACTCCTTCAGGTTTATTATGCCTAAATCCTCCAAAAATAACTCTACCCCTCAATCTGATTGGAATTATGAAGAAACCGTTGCCCAAGTTGAAGCCATTATTAACCAAATGGAAGCAGGAGATATGGACTTAGCGGAAGTCTTCAATCAATTTACTCGGGCTGTAGAATATCTCAAAGAGTGTGAGAGCTTTCTCGCCCACAAGCGATCGCAAATGGATTTGATGATTGAAACCTTAAGTGAAGATCCCGACTTCTAATTGCTTTACTTGCTTTTCGATATCGCTCGGATCGACAGCAAATTAGCATTCAATGCCTGCCTATAATCTTCCGCTGCTCCTGGATAATCGCCCAGTTTCATCAAATAATCGCCGCGATTATAATACGCTTGTGCAAACTGAGGATTCAATGCCAGGGCATAATTAAAATCAGCTAGGGCTTTAAAAACCTCATTTTGAGCGGCATAAACTAATCCTCGGTTATTATAGGCGGCCGCTAATTCAGGATTCAATTCAATGGCGCGGTTAAAATCCTGTAGTGCTTCCGAATCGTGCTGTAATTCCCAATACACTGCTCCTCGACTCAGATACCCTTTTGCTGATTCGGGATCTAATTGGATCACCCGCTCAAAATCGGCTAACGCTTGATTCCACTGTTTGAGTTTGCGGTAAGTATTCCCTCGATTGTAATAACTTCTCACATACTCAGGATTTAGGGTAATAGCCCGATCGAAATCCGCGATCGCCTCCTGATAATCCCCTAGATTATAGCGACTTAAGCCTCGGTTATTATATCCTTTGGCGTAGTCGGGGGCTAATTGGAGAACCCGATCGAAACATTCAAAGGCATTTTGGCGATCGCCCATTTGAGCAACTACGACACCATGGTTAAGTAACTGTTTTGCCTGCATCAGGTTAGATCCAATATTCATAGGGTTAATGGAGTAATACTGAGCCAGAACACAATGAACTCCAAGAGTATAGAGTCCTCTTCTATTCAAACTCAGTTCCCCAATGTGGAATTCATTGATAGTGCTACCCGCTGGTAATAGGCGATCGATAACCAGTAAACCGGCTTTTCCTTCAAAAGCCCCCATTTTTAAGGCTTTTAGGGAAAGTCTTTGCGTGAATTTACAGTTACAATAACCGATTTTCCTGAGTATTGCATCCGTAGGGAGTTGAGAGTTGAAACTCAGTGTGTATCGCTATTACTGATTACCTAATTTAAGCAATCGAACCTCGCTTACGGGCTTCCTTATAAGATGTACCAATATTTTTCAAACCTGCTTTAATCATCTGCTGTTCCAACAAGAGGAAAAACCGATGGCGATCGCCTCCTCGCACCACGGCTTGATTATGAGCTTCGGATAAGGCGATCGGATAACCATAGCCTTTCGCTACTTGAGCGAGGGTGAAACTTAATGCTTGCTCTAATAAGTGGGCATCTTCAACCACCCATTGGGGAAACTCAACACGGGCAATTTCTTTCCCCACATTTAGGTAACAAAAATACACTACTTGTTCTCGATACTGCTCTAAAATTCGTGCCGAAGACCTCCATAACCCACTGCGCTGTCCTGGTTTTAGCCAACCCCCCAAGACTGAACTATCTCGCAAGGGATGTAAAACTTGACAGGGCGCTTTGTCCGTTTGCCCGCCGCAGTGAACCATACAATTGGGTTCGGGATGAGGACAGTGGGCAAGACGCAGAAAGTTAAGTGCTTCTCCACTGCGAGACGAACTCAAATAACCCACAAGGGGAATACGATGATGTTGGAGGGTTTCCCAAGCTTCTAGAATCGGGGGTAAAATGCGATCGCGCGCCCCACTCGGTAATGGCTCTAAATGCCAATAAATTAAAGAACCATCCACCATTGCTAGAGCGGGCAACTGTTCGTCTAATTCTCCTCGCTCTTCAGTTGCCACTCTTACTCCTAATTCCGCCAATACCGCCGCCTCTGATACCGTGCGCTGATACGCCATCCATTCATCCGTGCGAATTCCCCATTGGCGAGAGACATAGAGATCTTCTTGACGATAAAAAGCTTCGGGGAGACTATCGAGAATTGCAGCCCGATTTTGACCATAATAAAAAACGACTCGTCCCGTATTAATCAGATAGCAATAGGCAATTTCATGGTGGGAGGGAGCCATCTGGGAACCGTCGGTAGAGATAACGGTATGGACTTGAGGCGCACTTTGAATATCCACTACCGTATCTAAGGGTTCAATGGGAAAGGCGGCATTAAATCCAAAATGATTCGACCATTGCTCATAGGAAGAGATTAACTCATCTAGGCGATCGCTCGCTTGAGCTAGGGTTTCTCTAGCACGGTTTAGCCGCTTCTGGGTAGCGGTGGCTTCGTCTTGTAAATGTTGGCTGATGCCTTCCATCTGACGGGCGAGTTTATTAAAATCGAGCATAATCAGGCACTCTAGCAATAGGTTATAACCAATGGTTTAAAGGTTGGCTGAACGTGTCTAAGGATAGAGAATGAATGCGAGGATGGCTGCTGGCGGCTTGTTTTTCGGCAGGTGTATTGTAGCCCCAGGTGGCGAGGAAGAGTTCCACGGAGGTTAATTGGGGATGTTGAGTGACAGACAGGAGAGTTTTCCAGCGATCTTCAATAAACCAAATCCATTTTTCTGAGGGATGGAATGTGAGTAAGGTTTCGGTTTTGGGGCATTTGATACTTTTGCCGATAATGCGATCGCCAGGAAAGTCAATGTCCTCCATTTCCAGTAGTTCCTGGACAAACCTGGCTTCTTTGGTGGTAATAATTACTAACTCCAGATCGGGGTTAGCCAGGAGCGATCGCAGTTGAGGGACAATACTGGGATAAAATCGATGCAGGGATAACCAGTCTGAGCGGTTGGTTTGGATCTGGCGATCGCGCCTCCCATCGACTCGATCCATAATTTCCGCAGCTTTGAGTCCATCTCTGGTAATAATTTGCTCGCAGATCCCGCGCCAATTCGCTAAAATCTCCTCCTCTGAAGCTCCTTCAACCATGGCTCGAATCAATACCGGCATTTCCCAACCGGTTTCAATCACTGGGCGCAGACAATAGAATTGTTCTGCCATCCCTGGAGGTGGAGGAGTCTCGTCCACTGCCCACACCTGAGTATAGGTTTGCCAAGCCGTTTGAAAATACTCGACTAATCCATCACAGAGTACACCATCAAAATCTAAGGCTAGAACCTCTGGAATATCCATAATTCTTGCTGGCTATAACACTATAGGCAAGGATAGCAGGCGATCGCCCCTCTAACCAGATTGAACAGTCCTTATTGGATGGCTTACCTGTAACCGTCAATACTGTAAACCCGCCCCACTTCAACGGTGCTAAAGCAACTCCTTGACATCCACCCCTGCCTAAAGGCGAGGGGATTCCTAAACCTCACGATTTAGGTTTCTGTTTCATAGCAGTTGCCTTCACAGATTTACTCTGTTTCCGCTGTAGTAACCGTCTTCATCTTGTTCGATGAGAACATAATACTCTTGGGGTTGGGATGGCATGTTTCTAATCCTCTTAACTTAACCGCGCAAAGCCTTTGCTCAAGTTTCATCAACCGGGTTATTAGCTTCTGGATCATTCGTTGGTGTCTGTGCACTCTGGGGAATTGAATCTTGGAGTTGCTTGAGTTCCCTTGGGGAAACCATCCCCATTAAGACCTGCTTTAGCTCTAATTTATTATCCTTATTTAAGGAAGTTTTACTCAAGGTAACCACCGAATCAGCCATGCCTTCTTGAGGAGGGGATTGCAGATAAACCTCTAGACTGGGAATGGGAATATCCAGATGAGTATTAATTAGCTCCCCAGCTTTGACATAATTATTGCTATCCAGGAAACCGATAAACTTTTGTGAGCGATCGTCGTCTACATTTCCGACTCGCTGTGGATCGCCATACCAGCGATCGCTAATTTCACAAAAGGGTTCCTTCGCTGCCCGAAATCCGGCTGCGGTACTGACTCCTGCAATGACGGTTAATTCTAGAGCGCGATAAATCCACATACCTATTCCGCTCACTGGAATACCGCCACTGCTCGATCTCGATAGTTCCATGCCTTGTTGGGCAGTAAATTGTAAATATCCTATAAAGCCTGCTTGCCCAGTTTCCTCGATTAAGATAGTATCAATTGCTAATTGTAGAAGGTCTTCTTCAGTGACTCCTTCTTCGCTTTCAGCGAGTGCTGTTTGCAGATCTTCGCTATAGGCTTGTCGTAATTCTCCAGCTACAGATCTCTGAAAAGTCCAGTAATCAAAAACATGCATGGCACCATAGATGGATATACCCGTCAATGCCCCAAATAAAGCTGCGATTGCCGGGTTTCTGACTTTACCTTTTTTTACGGCAATATGAGTTGCACCACCCCCCAAAAATCCCATGCCCAGGGGAAACAGAATGATCAAATACAAGAAATTACCGATAAAACTAGTAATCCCACCAACAACACCACCCGCTATTACCGTGGCGAGTGCTAGCCATTGATAGCCAGAAATTGGCACAATATTGCTTGATTTATAGGGTTTCATAGTCCAAGAAGTCAGATATAGTGCTAGATAATAGGTAATGGAAATCTTGACATGGATCATCTAGGGCGTGTCATCAATTAAGCCGTAGCAAAGGAGGATTGAGTACCAAGATACATGGGGTAGTAGATGCTTTGGG
>NZ_CEZBFX010000114.1:0-15592 GCF_982964205.1 Roseofilum sp.
AGGTTGTTCTCCTGTTGGAGGTTGTTCTCCTGTTGGAGGTTGTTCTCCTGTTGGACGCTCTGCGCTGGGGGGAGGAGTCGGATCGCTGGGAGGGGCTTCTGGGGCACTTGTTGTTGGGTTTGTTGTTGGGTTTGTTGTTGGGTTTGTTGCAGTCGTGATGATTTGAATATTCTCTGTATCCTGGGTATGAGGTTCTAGATATTCATTAGTAATACGGATCGTTGATTCTATCCCCGTGCCTCTGGTAATCGCGCCTGCTGTACCATTGGTGGTGGCATCGCCGACAATAAAAGGGGTTGTGCCATTTCCACCATGGGTAATTGTGATTCTTCCACCATCTGTGTCTCCAACGGCTGAAATACTGGCGGTTTCACTATTGCTGGCGTTGAAGGTTCCGGTAACGCGGACAAAACCATCAGCCGTAAGGTTAACATTTCCTCCAGTGGTTGACCCTTCGGTATTGATTGAGGTTACTTCTATATTTTGGGAACTGTTTAAAGTAACATTGCCTCCATTACTGGTAGTGCTAGAAGTATCAATACTGCCCAGGGAGATTGTGCTATCAGCAGTTACATTGACTGTACCGCCACTGGTGGTAATATCTCCAGTGGCAATCTGATTGGAGATCGCACTAAACTGACCCCCTTCTGTATTCAGCACTGCATTCACATCGATGTTTGGAGTATCTGCTGCCGTTGCACCACCGAGTAAAATATCTCCTCCATTGGTACTAATATTCTGATTAATATCAATAGAAGAGTTAGTTGATGCAGTGCTATCTTTGAGGGAAACCAAGCCTCCCCCTGTACTCAGTGGAGCATTAACGTTAATGGTGGGAGCATCAAGGGTGAGATCGCCGTTATTTGTGGTGATGCTTGCAGCAACCTCTATAGAGGTGCCAGCTTCAGCAGAGAGTCCAACAGATTCAAAGGTCATATTAACTGCTTCACTGAAGGTGATATTTTCACTCGCTTGCAAGGTGACGTTGCTTTCTGCACTATTAATGGCACTGACACTAATTGTCGTCAGACTCAAAAGTTCATCTAAGTCTGGATCGCTAAATTGGTCTACATCTTCTAGGTTGCTCGTAAGTCCTTCACCAACAACTTCAATATTGGTGGGGTCAAGGAGTAGGGTTCCGGTGTTTCCTTGAGGTGCAGTGGTGTTTACAGTTCCTTGGTAGTCTAGGAACAATAGACCCGAAATTTCCACAAAACCTCCATTTCCGGAGTTTTGCCCCCCTCTAGCGCTAGTATTGCCGAAAAATTGGGTGGTGTCATCGCTCCAGATGACGATGTTTCCCCCATCTCCATTGAGGAGTGCATCAGCATTGATGATGCTGTTTTCACTCACTAGGGTAAACTCACTGTTAGGAAGGGGTCCCTTTCCTTGGAATGAACCGCCAATGTTGATGATTCCACCACCTTGGTTTCCAGAAGCATTAATCTGAGCATCGATGATACCAACGCGATCGCCTAGAATATTTATATTTCCGCCGGTTATACTAGAAGTATCGAGAGTTCCGGAGGCGATCGCCACTCCCGATCTATCTGGAAGCGCGATCCCCGATCCGGTTAACACCACCTGTCCCTGGGAATTAACCATTAAACTTTTGGCATGATCCAGTTTACTGCTGGTCAACAGTTCAGGAAGTGTTAACGGGGTAATGGCTTGAGAGTTCGTATTTTCCGAGTTCACAGGCAGATCTAAACTTAATAGATGGCCATCTTGGGAGATCCGCACCGAATTCTGTCCCGGAACCGCAGCGATCGTAATACTTCCCCTTGGTGCGGATAGGGTTCCAAAATTAAGCGTATTACCACCAATTAAACCTAGCGTTTGCTGTGCATTAACTTGTAAATTACCCAGATTAACAATACTTCCAGGATTTGCCCCCTCAAACTTAAATTCCGCAGGTGTTCCTGTTAAGGTACTCCAATCATTAGAACCCACTACATTAAACCATTGATCGATTCCTAATCTTATTGAAGTTGCTGTTGTTGCATAAAAGTCTGCGGGTACATTTAAACTGGAATTTGGGCCAAATAGAATCCCCGCAGGATTGACTAAATAAAGGTTAGCCGTACTATTACTCAGTTGAATTAATCCATTAATAATGGAAGGATCTCCACCAACCACACGACCCAAAATATTTTGGATATCCGGTTGAGCCATAAAGGTAGCAATTTGTCCCTGGGTTAATCCAAACTGTTGGAAACTATGGAAGAGGTTTTGCCCAGCTTGCGTTCCGCCTTGAATATTGAACTGTTGATTATTCCCTGGAGAAACAATAGTTCCTACCCCATCTTGTGCCGGAATAATCGATTGAGCGAAAGCTGGCGAAGCAAATCCACCATTAAAATACATCAGGGTACTCGCCACTAGAGAATAAACCCATCCATATTTCCCGCCAGCTAGACTCTTATTAATAAGTCTGTTCATACTTCCCCATTCCCAGGATCGTAATTGTTTAAAGTAAAATAATCTATCTTTTTCGATTAAAGTAAGAGAGAGTCGATAGAGATTAGTAGACTATTTTCATCTATGATAGCTTTTTTCTGACCATAAGATCTTAATAATGATTTAATAATCTTCACATTTTTTTCACACTAGTGAGCTAAAATAGCTAGATGGTACTGATATTTGAGTTGCGATTGAGCCTGAGTAGAAGGCGATCTCTGATGTATCTCGACTTAGAGAATCACCTTCAACATGCGTCGTCAATCATTTATTTTGACTTGTATTCTCAGTGTTTTAACCCTGACTAGAGTATTCATTCTTGTGAGCTTTGAAAATAACGTTTTTCAAAATTGCCATGAAACATCTTTTTTTTGATCATAACAATAAAGTTTTCCCTAAAGTTTTTTCTCTGTCTACTCAACTCCGATATAGCCTAATTTTAATAGGTGTTGTTAGTGTGTTAACCACTGGCAGCATCCTGGGATATTTTAGTTTTAAATCTGAGCTAGAAAAAAATCAAGAGTTACAACAAAAACGTTCGGAATCAGCAGCCAATAAAATCAATAACTACTTAGATAATATCCAGAGAAAGTTGGGGTATTTATCAACAATTAGAGGGTTGACAAGTTTAGATATTAAAGACCAAAAAAATTTACTAGAAGGATTGATTCGTTCTAACAATGCCTATAAATCTGTCGCCATTATCGATCGTCACGGTAAAGTAATTAATTTAGTCTTTCTCAATCCGGAAAAAGAAATATACTTGGGACAGGACATGAGTAACTCTCCGATTTTTAATTACTCTTTTAATAAAAACGATCGGTATCTCACTTCTGTTCATATCAATCAAAAAAATGGTCTACCTCAAACTATATTATCTGTGCCGATTCGCAATGAAGAAGATCGAATTGATGGTGTACTAATTGCTGAAATTGATTTAAGCTTTCTTGGATTAATCGTTTCCAATACCACCGTAGGTAAAACGGGCTATACATATGTTTTAGACGAGCGTAATATCATGGTTGCTAAAACAGGAATGATGGAAGAAAACTTTGAATTTCAACACATTTCTAATCCGGATTTGTTAAAGCATCTTTTCCCTCAGCAGAAGACTCAACTCAATATTTATTCAGGATTGTACGATCAAAAAGTATTAGGTGCAACTACTGCTATTCCCAGTATGCAATGGAAGTTAGTGGTTGAGTTACCAGTTAATGAAGCTTATGCACCGATCGCCAGAATGTTATGGATTACCAGTATATCTTTGTTTGTTATTACACTGGTTTCTATGGCGATTGGATTTTATCGTGCCCATCGTATTCTCTCTCCACTTAAGCATTTGACAGAAGCAGCCCTGGAAATTCGTCAAGGGAATTTTGATACTAAAGTTGAGATTGTAGAATCGGATGAATTAGGGCTTTTAGCTACCGCATTTAATCAAATGACAGCTCAAGTAGGAAAGTTATTTAAAGTATTGGAAGCAGAAAAAACTTTTGTTTCCACTATTCTAGATACGGCTGGATCTTTGGTTCTTGTTTTAGACGATCGAGGCAGAATTGTGAGATTTAACCGTGCCTGCGAACAAACCACACTATATTCGTTTAAAGAAGTTAAGAATAGTTTCTTTTGGGAGATATTCTTAGCAGATGATGATAGACAACCGGCTCAATCGAACTTCAGTCAATTTCAAGACCAGTCTTTTGATGCTCAAGAGTCAAATTTACAATTTCCGATTCAATATGAAAGTTCTTGGATAACCAAAGATAAACGCTTACGGCAAATCGCTTGGTCGGATACCGTATTACTTGACGATCGAGGCTATATTCAATATGTGATTAGTACGGGAACCGATATTAGCGATCGCAAAGTCGCAGAAGAAGAACTCAAACAGGCGAAAGAATCTGCAGAAGTCGCCCTGAAAAACCTACGAGCTACTCAAAGCCAACTTATTCAAGCTGAAAAAATGTCCGGCTTAGGTCAATTGGTAGCGGGAATTGCCCATGAAATCAATAATCCGATTAATTTTATCCATGGCAATATTTTACCGGCAGAAACCTATGCACAAGATCTGTTGACTTTGATTGAGTTGTACCAAAAATATTACCCAGAACCCCCAAGTGAAATCACACAATTCATGGAAGGAATAGAATTGGAATTTATATTTCCTGATTTTCGGAAACTTTTATCTTCGATGAAATTAGGCTCGGAACGAATTCGAGAAATTGTTGATTCACTCCGAAACTTTTCCCGTCTGGATGAAGATGGAATTAAGGAGGTTGATGTGCATGAAGGAATTGAGAATAGTTTATTAATTTTGCAAAATAATCTGAAAGAAAAATTAGAACAAAAAGAAATTAAAGTGATTAAAAAATATGGAGAACTGCCTAAAATTGAATGCTATCCAGGGCAATTAAATCAGGTTTTTATGAATATTTTAGCCAATGGCATTGATGCTCTAGACAATTGCCGAACGATCCCCTCTGAGTCTGACGAGGGAAAGTTGCCGACCTTAACCATTACCACCTCCTTATCCAGTCCAGATCGGGTGATGATTACAATCGCTGATAATGGTCCAGGGATATCTGCTTCCATCAGAGAACAATTGTTTAATCCCTTTTTTACGACTAAACCTGTGGGTCAAGGAACCGGTTTAGGCTTGTCCATTAGTTATCAAATTGTGGTGGAACGACACGGAGGAAGCTTATCTTGTATGTCTGAAGTCGGAGGGGGAGCAGAGTTTCAGATTGCACTTCCCATTTCCCAGGGTGTATTGAGAAAAAATTGACTATTCTCTCAGGAAGCCTCAGTGGAAATAAGGGTTTCTTGACGTTGTCCCTGAGATCTAGCATTACATTTTGTAACTCATCTTGGCGGCGATCGTTAAGCTTCATTGCAAAAGGTTCACTGCAAAAATCAAGCCATGGTAGGCTCTATCCTGTTGGCAAACCCTAAGAGCATAACGGCAGGAGAACACCTTGACTTCAGAGCGGAACCTAACCCACAACTCTTTGCATAGTGAAGACTTCAGTGAGTACGTGGCCCATCTCCAACTTCACATGGCGCTACAAGCTCGTAATCTCCTCCCCAACTATAAACATGCTGCTGATAGTCGCGAACAGCTCCTTCAAGAAACGCAAGCTGATTTAGAAAAGTTAGTTTCTCGCCAAGTTGTCTAACAACATTTTGTAGTTTCCATCGTTTCCAACTCCATCTTCACTCCCAGGGCAATCATGCCCTGTTTTTTTCTTTTCCCCAGGATAGGAACTCCATGATTATACTAAGAAGGGTTGATCCTAGGGGAATATATGAAGGTCTTTCTAACCCTGAGCACCAGTGAACGAAAAAACCTGCTGTTGATGTTTGCAGCGGGTTTGCTGTTTTGGTCAAGTATCGGCTCTTTGTTGCCTACTTTACCGCTTTATCTGCGATCGCTGGGGATAGCGGATCAACAATTAGGCTTTGTCATGGGAGCTTTTGCCATCGGCCTATTATTAGCTCGACCTTACATTGGAGCGATCGCCGATCGCCACAGTCGTAAACGGGTGATTCTCATCGGTACAGCCGTTTGTGGTCTCGCTCCCCTCTGTTATCTCTTAGTAAACTCTGTTCCCTCCCTGATGATGGTGCGGAGTTTCCATGGCATTAGTTTAGCCTCCTTTACCACTGGATATATTGCTCTGGTGACAGATCTAACCCCCCCTAAAAATCGGGGTGAAGTTCTGGGTTACATGAGCTTGATTAATCCGGTTGGTGTGTCCTTTGGCCCAGCTTTAGGAGGATTTGTACAGCAAGCCTTTGGCAATGAATATCTGTTTATCTTAACTGGTAGCTTCGGATTCCTAGCCTTTTTAATTATGACTCAAGTTCAAGAAAAAAGGCGAACTGATAACCTAGACAAAACAGACTCTTCAACTGCTATTCAACCTGGATTATGGCGCTTACTTCTGAGTCCCCGAATTCGGATTTTAAGTCTAGTTCTTTTGCATGTCGGTCTAGCATTTGGAGCCATGACTGCCTTTATTTCTCTCTTAATTCAGGCAACTGGAGTCAACTTCAATGCTGGATTGTTTTTTACCGCTGCTGCCATTACCAGCTTTGGTATTCGTTTGGTAGCTGGTCCTTTGAGCGATCGCATCGGCCGAGGCATCTTTATTACCCTTAGCATCTCCCTCTACGGGATCTCCATGTTTATGCTCACCTTCGCCGATACAGCCTGGCTCTTTTTACTCTCTGGATGCATTGAAGGAGCAGGTTTTGGTCTCTTAATTCCCACCACTTCCGCCATTGTCGCCGATCGCGCCTATCCCCATGAACGAGGACGCTTATTTGGTCTGTGTTTAGGAGGTTTCGATCTAGGAATCGCCCTCGCTGGACCCATCGCTGGTATGATTGCCCAAGCCTTCTCCTATCAAACCATCTTTATCTGTATTACCCTCATTCTCATTTTAGGTTTATTGCTGTTCTTAACCCAATCGAGCAAAGACTTACCCCACTCCCTGCGCTATGCCTTGGGACGAGGACGAGATATCTATGCACTTTAATCCATTGAATCATCAATCATTAAAAAACCCTGCTAAAAGCAGGGCACACAACACAGAAAGGAGCAAACTTAACAAACTTATATCCGTTTAGGAAATCAGAGCATAGACTTTAGGCTAACCGCTTGCGGAGCATGAAGGAAGCCATTCCTGCCACTGCCAGTAATCCAACTGTAGTGGAAGATTCCGGAACGGGTTGAGCGGCAAATGCAGCGCCAGAGAATGTAATCCCCTCAAAAGTTTCGCCGCCCTCTAACCGACGTTGAAAACTTTCAACCGTAATCCCAGCTTCAGCCAACTGGAAGGTGAGAACTCCTGTTCCCAAGGAAGTTTGATTATCGTCACTGGTAAAAAATCCAGAAAACCCGAAGTTGATACCTAGAATACCTGAAACAGTTTGACTAACTTGTAGTCCCGAATGATTGGTTAAATCAAAGGTAGAGACCCCATCAGCACTATTACTTCCAGGTGCACCCGCACTTAAATCTAGAAAGTTGGCGATGCTGGTCTCAGAGAAGTTGATATCTTTAATAAAAGCACTACCAAAATCATCAAAGTTTCCAGTTGCAGCAGTAACTCCAACTTCCCCTAGGGGATCGGTTAGCCCATTCGTGAAATCAATCCCTTCATTACTTAAGTTAATTGTCGTATCAGCATTGTTGATTTGGAAACCTCCCTTGAGTGCCGCCGCTTGTGCCGCATTAGGATTAAATAAAACACCAGAAGTAAGAATAACAGCGGAAGTAATTAAGGTGGATTTTATGGTAGATACAGCAGACATTAATGAACTCCTGGAACAGTAGTGAGGTGTTTCCCTCTCGACACTTTTATCATCGCTATTTTTCCGAGAAAAAGGAGTGATGCAGACGTTTTTTTTATGTGAAACTTATCACGATTAGAAGTGTCTGATGTCCGTTAATTAAGTGACCCAATAGGTAGAAGTAGGTGAAGTAAATTACAGAAAAAGAGGATAGAGATCACCCCCATGGACCGATCTCTATCCTCAAGAGCCTGAAACAAGTCAGCTCCTGGCCGCGATCGCAATATTATAGAGTTGAATAGTGCCCTCTTACAGAACGATAATTTGACTCGCTGCTAAAGCTGGAGAACCCGTTAGCGTTGCCAGAGTCTGCGCTGCCGTTGCCCCCGTACCGTCAGAATCGAAACTGAGAATGCCACCACTGTAGAGAAACTGAGCTGTCGTTCCTACAGCAGTTGCAGACTGGGTTAATGTGGGAGTTGCGCCCGCCGTGAGTCCAGTAAATTGAGAGGCAAACACGCGGATGGTATCTGAACCGTTACCAAAATCAGTAATAGTATCACTGCCATCTCCAGGAGCTGCAAACACGAAGACATCATCCCCAGTACTTCCAGTCAGGTTATCATTGCCTAAGCCACCAGCAATGATATCGTTGCCTCCATTGCCAGTAATATTATCAACACCAGAGTGACCGACCAACACATTGGCATTGCCATCGCCGTTAATCGTATTGTTCCCATCTCCAGCAATACCAATACTGGTTCCGTTGAGAACCGTATCAGCAGCAACTCTCGCTATATCTTGAATCCGGGTATCTCCAGAAGCAGGAGTTTCAGCACTATTGAAGGAAGTCGTGTCATAGTTGGCCGCTAAATGCTCTGCTAAGGCATCTTGTTCTCGGTTATCTGTGGTAAAAGTGGCGTTGCCTGTTGTAGCTTCAGGTAAGGGTGTTTGATTGCCTTGAGGGAAAGGATAGCCATCGCCTCCACCCGCCAGGAAACCAAGAGTCGCCACCTTAATAGTGCGGTTAGCGTCTCCCACAATGCTGCCATTTTCGACAACCACATCCACTGTATTCCCCTGGTCATCTTTAATGGCGAGAGAGCGGACTCGACTGTTTACAGCTTGAGAGCCATCAAAACTAAACGCCATCCCAGAAATTTGGGGGAACCGTCCGGGAGTATTCCCTGGTGCAGTATCAGAAACTCCATGTTCGGCGATTTCTTTGAGTTGTGTTGCGGTTAGAGGAACAATGGTCAGACTATTATTAAACCGTAAGGTATTCTCGATATCCAGTTGGGAGACATCCCCTTCTTGCTTATTGGCGAGGGGGTTAGCAAGAGGAGGAGAAAATTCTAATCCTCCAGTTCCTCCCGGGGGAATAATCGCTTGTCCGATATTATCGCGAATGCCTCCCCCATTTTTCAGAGAAGCCACTACCGTGGAGTCAGTTTGGCGAGCGACAATTAAGTTGGCATCAGCCGTTAAACTGCCTAGGTTCGTTTCTTCTGTCCGGACTTGAGAGCGCCGTCCTTCTAAGAAAACACTCGTATTACCAAAAAGGTTACTGTCTTTAGCTGTGGCAATGTCATTGATCGCCTGAGTAACCGCCACTACAGTGGGGTCAGCCACATCTTGAGGATTAACCGTTCTACCATAAACTCGGTTAACTCCTGCCGCATCCGTCGCATACGCACCACTTTCATCAAGCACTTGGCTGATGATTCCGTTAGCATCAAACCCAGCAACTAAACGACCCACATAACGATAATTGCCATCAGTGTTAATCACATAAACCGGTTCACCACTAGGAGAAGTAAATTGCTTCGGATAGACTCCAGCACTGGTATCTCCAGCACGCAGGGGATCGTCGGCATTGGCGATAATGGTGTTAGAGCCACCAGCCATAACAATATCAACGTTATTGAGCAAACCAGCCAGTTGTTCTTCAATGCTAATCTGCTGCATGTGAGCCAGTAGAACAATTTTGTTAATGCCTTGTGCAACTAATTCATCAACGCTTTGTTGAATTATGGCAGCTAGAGCATTGATATCATTAGCGTTAGCTGGATTAACACCAACGTCTCCGGGAGAAGAGATGGTGTCGAGGGTGGGGGTGGTTGCACCGACGACCCCAACGCGTTCGCCACCAACGTTGAGAACGACGCTTTTACTAATGCTATTAGGTTGAGGAGCTTGTGCTGAAGGAATGACTAAACCACTTAGAGTGGCTTCAGTGCTGAAGTCCAAGTTGCTACTCAAATAGGGGAACTGTGTCCCCAGGTATCCATTAGCTCCAATACCTGCGCCCGTGGTAATGGTATTGTTGGCTTGAATAAGGGTTTGTACTGTACCAGGGCCGAAGTCAAATTCATGGTTTCCCAATGCCGCAGCCTGGAAGCCGAGAGCATTATTGATGAGGATATCTCCAATTCCCCCTTCACCATAAATTTCGTCGCTGGTGCTAAAGAAGGGGCCAGGGATGTAGAGGTCTCCAGAGGTGAGTTTGAGAGTATTGGGAAAGTCATCAGCTAGAGCATTGAAGATGGCTGAGAAGTTTACAGCATCCTCAATAGCAGGTAAGCCAGCTTCTTGGTCTGCTGTGTGCAATAGTTGCAAGGTAAAGGTCACCGGACCTCCCACTGGTGTAGGGGTAGGGCTTGGACTAGGACTAGGATTGGGTAAACCTGTAGGAGTTCGAGTTGGAGAAGGAGTAGGGATAGGGGTACTGCTGGTGGTGAAGTCGCTGCTATCAATTTGGTCAGCATTTACGCCTTGAATGGTAGCGATAATTTGTCCACTGGTATCACGAATAACAGTACTGGTTCCGCTTCCTTGAGCAATGTTGAGGTTACTGAAGGAGAGTCCGTTAGCTAATCCAATTTGGTCTAAACCGTTATTAAAGTCAACCAGGGTTTGTACACCAACGCCAACAACAAAGATATCTTGACCTGCCCCTCCCGTTAAGCTGTTGTTGCCTAAATCTCCGTACAGAACATCATTACCAATATCACCAAAGACCGCATCGTTCCCTTGACCACCGCGAACTACATCATTCCCTTGTCCGCCGTAGACTGCATCATCGCCAGTATTGCCGTTGAGTTGGTCATCACCTCGGTTCCCAATGAGGCTATCATTTCCGCTTGCACCGAAGAGGACATCGCTATTTTGGCCGCCAAAGAGGAAGTCATTGCCTGCACCCCCGATTAAGGTATCGTCTCCTCGATTTCCCACTAGAATATCAATGCCTTCATCACCAAAAATGAAGTCATTACCGTCTAATCCGAACCCTAGATCGTTGCCAGCTAGCAGATTAATGCCATCATTCTGTGGTGTTCCGATAATAATGTCATTGTTAACCGTCCCATTAATGAGTCCCACGAGTTAATGCTCCTAAAATTAATTCCTTGTCTAAGAAATTAAGGGGTTAAGGTTAATGGGATATTATCCTGACTTTAACGATCGAAGAAATTTTCAGCTCTTAATACCAAGTATTAAAATTACTACATTGAGTTAGAATGTAATCGATTAAAGCCAATTACCGACCATTACGAAGGGTGCCCAGTAAATGGGATGATGATATTTAGTGTGCAATAGGTTAATTTGAGCTTGTTGGAGGGCCTTGGCTTGACTCATTCCGGGTTGATTTAAGTATTGGTAAAAATAAACCATAAACTCAGCAGTGGATCGATCTCGGACAGCCCATAATGTAGCCAGAGTGCTTCTAGCTCCCGATCACAAGGCAACCCCTGCTAATCCTAAAATTGCCCGCTCATCACCTTGTGCTGTTTTGCACGCACTGAGTACGAGTAATTCAATGGGGTTTTGCAACGGTTGCGATCGCGACTTGACCAATGTATCGAGTTCTCGAACATTAATCTGACTATCCCAGGTTAAGATAAATGTCTCTTCTGCATCGCTGCTAAACTGACCATGAGTGGCTAAATGAACAATGGGAAAAGGAGTTTCCTGAATTGCTTTTTTCAGTTCCTCAGCCGTAAATGTCCGATCGAGCAACACGCGAGTATTAATCTCATGACTAATTTGTTCCACTTCCGAAGCAACACCAGGAAGCGAGCGAAATCCCTGGCGAGCTTCACTGAGTCCAGCAGTGAGGGCTTTTAACTGGTTTGGCTCTAGGGGCGGAGATTGGATCGGCGGCTGTTCCCCCAGTGCTGACACTCCTATGATAACGAGCAGAGCAACAGCCAGGGCGATCTCCAGGAAACGGACCCAGCAGTTATAGCACTGAAATAGTTTATTTCGACTAGGTCAGCAGTCCCAGTAAAGTGAAGCCATAGAGAGACCCGTTGCTCAAGAAAGTTGTTAAGCGCAATATCATGGCAGTTAGGGGATAGGGTGAGCAGGAGTAAGACCACAATAGGATTTAAATTCCATGTCAATAAGATCCTTAACGTTGTTTTCGGATGCGATACTCATTACTCAGTTATTGCTTCCCTGCCTTGAGAATGACAGAATTAGGGGTAACTATCCATGCGCTGAACGAACCAATGACCATGAGTACCCTTTCTGGAGATCTGCAAACCCCCATTCCCCACGATCCTGACCATATCTTATCTCCTTTGAATGGGTGGCAAGCGATCGCCAGTTCGGTTTTAGGGACGAGTCATCAAAAGCGAGGACAACCCTGCCAAGATGCCCATGCTTGGGATATTCTAGGCCCAGGGCTGGTAGTGGCAGCAGTAGCAGATGGGGCAGGTTCGGCATCCTTGTCGGATGTAGGAGCGCAAGTGGCGACGAGGACTGCGGTAGAGCAGATTAAGCGCCAATGGGATCGATTAGCGGCAGAACAGTCAGAGGTCTGTTGGGAACCTCTGCTGGGAGAGGTTTTAGAACATGCCCAAAATGCGATCGCCGCTGAAAGCTTAACCCGTGATGTGGAGGTGCGTCAGTTAGCGACGACATTATTAATTTTGGTTGCCAGTTCCCAGGAGGTTGCTGTAGCACAGATAGGAGATGGAGCAGTCGTAATTGGCGATCGTCAAGGCCATATTACTGCACTGACCCAGCCAGAAAACGGAGAATATGCAAATGAAACCACGTTTTTAATTTCTCCCAACGCCTTAGAAAGTGCCCAAATTAAGGTTTGGGAAGGGGAGATTGCCCATTTTGCCCTCTTCTCAGATGGTCTACAACGATTAGCCTTAAAATTACCAGAAGGTACGCCCCATGCTCCGTTCTTTACTCCTCTGTTTCGGTTTGTCGATCAAATGGAGGATTCTCAAGCAGCCGAGAGTGAACTTCAGGGTTTTCTCTCTCATCCGCGTATTACGGAACGGACGGATGACGACCTGACTATAGTTTTAGGTAGCCTGAAGTCAATTAATAATTAACCATTAATCATTAATATTTTTTCCTTTTCTTAAGATAAATGGATTATGAAGCTTCAACGCCAATCAAATCAAGAATGGATAGATTTACAAGCGGCCACAGAATTAGGGGTTGGTGGTGAAGCTAAGGTCTACGGACTCAGCGAAGATAAGACCCAGGTCGCTAAGGTTTATCATAAACTCAAACCGGAATATGGTCTGAAGTTAACGGCCATGTTAGAAAATCCGCCCAATAATCCCACAGCAAACCAAAATCATCTTTCTTTCGCTTGGCCAGAAGATTTGCTGTTCAATCAGAAGCAACAGGTGGTGGGGTTTCTGATGCCGCGCATTAGTGAAATGCGACCAATTATTGATTTATATAATCCCAAAACTCGCCGTACCCAATGGCCTTGGTTTGAATATTCCCGTTTGCATCGAACCGCGAGAAATTTGGCGGGCGCTCTGAAGAGTTTGCACGAGCGGGGTTATGTGATTGGAGATATCAATGAATCGAATATTTTAGTCACGGAAACGACCCTAATTACCCTGGTGGATATGGACTCCATTCAGGTAAAACATCCAGAAACAAAAGAAGTTTATCGCTGTCCAGTCGGTAAGCCAGAATTTACGCCTCCAGAGTTACAAGGTCAAGCGTTTGGCAATTTAGACCGGACTCCAGAACAGGATTGTTTTGGATTAGCGGTGTTGATTTTTCAGTTGTTGATGGAGGGAACCCATCCCTTTGCAGGGGTGTATAAATTGCCTGGAGATCCTCCGGCGATCGCCCAACGCATTGCTCAGGGTTATTTTCCCCATGGCAGGCGATCGGTTCCTTTAACACCTATGCCCGTATCTCCCCCATTTACTCTGTTATATCCCAAACTACAAGTGTTGTTTCGGCGCTGTTTTGAGGAGGGATTTGATAATCCCCATGTACGCCCGGATGCTAAAGTGTGGCAGTTGGCGCTCCAGGATGCAGAACGGGATTTAATCACTTGTAGCAAAAACGATCAACATCGCTATGGCAGTCATTTGGATCGCTGTCCTTGGTGCGATCGCACTCAACGATTAAAGGGTCGCGATCCCTTTCCCTCTCAAGGGGCGGTACAGCGAGGACTTCACCTCAAACCGGTTAACCGCAAGAAGATTCCCATTCAACCGGCACCTGCCCATCATTGGGGATATAATCGGGTATCTAATGCCCCTTCAACGGCTCCAGGATGGTCTAATTTTACGCCACTCCCTCCCTCCACGTCTGGTTATCCTCAGAATACAGGAGGAGGAGGAGGGACAATTCCAGTGATGCAAGCCTCTTGGCGCGATCGACGGCGACCTTCTTTGCATCCTTTATTGGCAGGAATTTTCGTCTTAAGTTTAGCGGTAGCGGGGGTTTGGTATGGAAACCAAACCCGGATCGGCGAAATGGGGTTTCGTGCCGCCCAGAAACTGGAACTCAAGCAAGGGAATCTGCATATTCGTCGTCTACATACCATTGATTCCCAGAAAGAACCCATTAACGCGATCGCCATTAGTCCCAATGGTCAAGTTTTAGCAAGTAATGGTATGGATGGTACAGTTAGACTGTGGGAACTACCGAGTGGAAATCCAACCCAAACCCTGGAAGCTCATCAGGATCAGCGCGGTTCCTATGCAGTCAGTGAAATTGCCTTGAGTCCCGATGGCAAACTCTTAGCTAGTGCCAGTCGTAGCGATAATGGATTGAAACTGTGGGATCTCACGAATAACCAACAATGGCAAATCAAACCCCAGGAGGGATTGCAAGGAGTAGTGACCTTGGCGATTAGTAATCAGTATAAGATTTTAGCCACAGGCAGTCGCGATCGCACGGTCAAATTATGGGACTTATATAATGGCTTTCGCCGCTTAACCTTTGCCTGGGAAACCGGATGGGTAAACCGTTTGGCACTCAGTCCCGATCAAAAAACTTTAATTGCCGGTACAGATACAGGCAATCTCTATCAAGTGAATTTGGTAAATCTTCAGGATAAAATGCTGCCGAAAATTACCCACTCTGCCGTGGGAGCCTTGGTCTTTATGCCCGATAATCAACAGTTTATTGTCGCTCAAAGTAGCCAAATATTCATCCGTGACTTAGCTTCTGGAGCTGTACAACTGACTCTGCTGCATCCGGGAGAAGTTAGAGCCTTGGCGGTGAGTCCCGATGGTAAGATTTTAGCTAGTGGTGGCGGCGATCGCACCATTCAAATCTGGAACCTAGAAACCCAAGAAAGTATCGGCTTACTCCGAGATCATCAGGGCGAAGTCCTATCCCTTGCCTTTAGTCCCAAAGGCGATCTCTTAGTCAGTGGTGGAGCAGATGGGAACATTAAGATCTGGCAAGTCAGTTCAATTAATAATATCAAATCTGGAAAAAGGGCCATAGAGATGAGTGAGCTATTCTCAAGACCTGTAGCCCTCCAAACAAGATACCCCTCTTTTGTCACTCTGCCGAATCAAGATAGGAATTAAGATAAGGGATT